>JAEWVV010000113.1 GCA_023458995.1 Bacillota bacterium | reverse complement strand
GTTATATGCTTTAGATACACCCATAAGCATAATTTGCTGAAGCATTTTGTTTGAAGCGGTTTGATCATCGAATGCGATAATTTCTTGAACTGATAATGTTTGAGCCCAAGCAACTGCAATTTGACCGTGAATTAAACGATCATCGACACGAATAAATGTTTTTCCCATTTTTTTCTCCTTTAAAGTTAGTCGTACATGTCTATTGTACTAAAAACGCTTACAAGGTTTACCTTCATTTTATAAGATAATGAAAGCACACCCCCTATTTTGTCGTTTTCTGGCAAAAATTATTACATACGTGTTAACTGATCGATTAAATCAGAGATTGCATCCTCATCGTGATGTGATGTGATCAAGCGATTGGGCTTTTTAAGTGCATCTAATCCATTTTTAGGGATTGCAGCTATATCTGCTAAATCTAACATTTCAATGTCGTTTGAATAATCACCAATACAAACAAGCTTGCGATTAGATGTTAAAACGTTTGATTTTACATAATGGATTGCTTCTGCTTTATTTATTCCATGACTAACGATTTCAATAAATCGTTTGGATGAAGGAGATGTAGAAATCTCTTTATAGGTTTTAAATAATGTAAGATCTTGCTCGATTTTGTCTTTCTCTTCTGGATGTGTGACAAAGGTAACTTTTAAAATGTCAATTTTTAACACTTCATCAACTGTAATATTAATTGTTTCAAAATCTAATTCTGGAAGTTTGCCATCTTTAATCGAAGGGTGAATCACATGATAGACTTCATCGATATCTGAAATCACTAAAGCAATCCTTCCGCATTTTAGAAAGTAATCAAGTGCTTCACTGACAAACGTTTTATCGATTGTGACTTTCCGAATGATTAAGTTATTGATTTGATCATAGATGAGTGCACCATTAACTAAGACCATCGGTAATTGAATGGTATAGTCCTCTAAGTAAGTAGGACCATTCTTCATGTTTCTTCCGGTAGCAATCGAAAATAATCCACCTTGATCAATGAACTTTCGTATAGCTTCTTCATTTTTCTGACTGATAACGGGTCCTTTACTCCATGAAGATAAAAGTGTTCCATCCATATCACTATAAATCATTAAGTTCTTGGGATTCAAAAATCTCACCTCATGTAGTAGTGTAACAAATGATTTGATAAAATAATCCTTTTTGACAGTTTGTGACAATCTTTGACAATATGGACTTAAACGAACTCATAAATCAACTATAATAGAACTGAAGGATGTGACTTACATGACAAAAATTATCAAGAATGCAAAACTTAGTAACAAGAAAGAAACCGTCGATCTATTAGTTATTGATGGTAAGTTTCAAGAAATTGAACCTTATATCAATCCTGAAGGAATTGATGAAATCATCGACTTAAAAGGTCAAACCATTATTCCTGGACTATTTGATATTCATACACATGGTGCCTTAGGTTATGATTTTAATATGGCGACGTTCGATGAAATGAAAATCATTATGGACTACTACATGAGAAATGGTGTAACATCTGTTTTACCAACCGTGATGACCGATGATATTGATGTCATTAGAAAACAGTTAAAACTGATGGCTAAACTAAAACCGATATATCCCATCATGAAAGGTATTCATTTAGAAGGACCCTTTCTATCCATGAAGTATAAAGGTGCACAACCTGAATCTGCGATACTTAAACCAAGCGTAGAACTCTTTAAAGAACTTATGGAAGATAGTCATCATTTAATCAAATACACGACGTTAGCGCCTGAAATAGAGGATGCTATCGACTTAATTGATTACTGCAAAACCATTGGTGTTAGAGTTACCTTAGGTCATAGTGATGCCTCATTTGAAGAAACGAACTTAGCATTAAAACACGGTGCATCTTCATTTACACATATGTTTAATGCGATGCGTCCATTTGACCATCATGGTCCTGGTATCGTTGGTGCAGCACTTATGTCTAATGCATATACAGAAATGATTTTAGATGGAAAACATTTAGATCCTAATACCGTTTTATTTCTTAAAAAAATGAGAGGTATGGATAAACTGATTATCATCACCGATTCAATCATGGCTGCAGGATTAAACGATGGTAATTACTTTTTAGGAAAAACTCCGATCTATGTTAGAAATGGTGATGCGAGATTAATCTCAAATAATGCAAGAGCGGGTTCAACGTTAAACCCATTCCAAGCATTAGTTAACTTCTCAGAGTTCACAAAAACACCGATCACAAAATCGATTGAATTAATGTCGAAAAATCCAGCAAAAATGCTTGGGTTAGATGATATGGTTGGTTCAATTGAGATTGGTAAGAATGCGGATTTCTTAGTGATTAACAAACATGAGTTATTAGAAGTTTATAGTGAAGGAAATCAAGTATACAAAAAAGAGTGATTCAGAAATCACTCTTCTTTTTTTGACTCGATAATGGCTTTCTTAACCCGTAATACTTTTCCTGGTGAAACAGATAATTCATCAATCTTATGCTTCATATAAAAGTCAATCAGTGATAAATCACTTGCTGATTCACCGCAAATCCCAACCCATATACCTGCATCATGTGCAGCTTTTGCAGTTATTTCAATCATCTTTAAAACAGCTGGATGTCTTGAATCAAATAATTGTTCGATTTCTGTATTCATCCGGTCTACTGCAAGTGTATATTGTGTTAAATCGTTTGTTCCAATTGAGAAGAAATCAACTTCTTTTGCAAGTTCTTCTGCAATCATGACTGCAGCTGGTGTTTCAATCATAATACCAACTTTGATATCATCTCTAAATGCTTTACCTTCTGTCTTAAGTTCTTCTTTAACTTCTAAGATAATACGTTTAGTTTCAAGGACTTGTTCGAGATGAGTGATCATTGGAATCATAATTGCTAAGTTTCCGTATGTAGATGCACGAAGTAATGCACGTAATTGCGCTTTAAATAAGTCAACATTTTTTAAACAAATACGAATCGCACGATACCCTAATGCTGGGTTTTCTTCATGTGCTAACTTAAAGTAATCAACCGTCTTATCAGCACCAATATCAAGTGTTCTAACAATCACTTGCTTGGGTGATAACTTTTCAACTACTTCTTTGTAGATCTTAAACTGTACATCTTCAGATGGATAATCGTTTCTTTCTAAGTAAATGAATTCACTTCTAAATAACCCAACACCATCAGCATCATGTTTAATCACAAGTTCTGTGTCTGTGATATTACCAATATTCGCAGCAACAATCACTTTATGGCCATCTGGAGAAATTGCTTCTTTATGTCTATATTTCTCGAGTTCACTTAACAACTCTTTTTCATCGTTTAATTTCTTTGAATAAATATCTAAGATATACTTATTGGGATTGATAACTACTTCACCGGTTGCTCCATTAATCGCAAGCACTCCATAATGTGGAATCTCATCAAAACGGTCACCTAAATGAACAACTATAGGAAGATTTAGCGTTCTTGCAAGAATTGCTGCATGTGAGTTCTTTGAACCAAACTTTGTAACAAACCCTGCAATATGCTCTGTATCAAACTTAACGATATCAGATGGATATAAATCTTGACTGATCAAAATAAACTTGCCATCAGGAACGTGTTTCTCTTCTTCAATGCCTTTAAAAATACGAATCATTCGACGTGTCACATCTAAAACATCCATCGCACGTGCTTGTAAGATTTCATTATCGGATGCTTCAAAGATTCGTTTGAATTTATCTCCTGTTTGTTCAACAGCATACTCAGCGTTATACCCTTTATCAAGTAAGGATTCAACACCTTCAACGAAGTCTAGATCATCTAAAAGCATTTGATGAATTTCAAAGACTTCTGCTGTTTTCTCGTTTTGAATCTTCGCTTTTTCATGTAAGACTTTGAGTTCTTCAATTGCTTTATCTTTGGTTTCAATAAATGATTTCATTTCATCTGTTTTATTGCAATTCATTTTCTGATCAACATGATAGTCAGCTTGTTCAAGATAATGTATCTTTTCAATTGCGACGTGATCAGATGCTCCTATGCCAATAATTGTTTTCATCTTTAGTCCTCTTTTCATATCATGATTATTTTTGATAGAATATAACAAATCTTTGATTTTGCTTGAATTTTCATATACAATGTAATTATTGAGGAGGAAGTCCACATGAAAAAACAAGGTATAAGTCCCATCGTATTGATCTCAGCATGGGTTGTAGGTCTTGCCATCTTAGGTATTTTGGGTTATCGTGTCTATAATAAAATAGATCGTGGTGCTACATCTGATGTTTGGATGGATATCCTATTAATGGCAGTTGCGGTTCTCTTAGTTGTCCGTGTTGTAATTTTATATAAGAAACAAAAGTAAACAATCTTTCGGGATTGTTTTTTATTTAGTTATCGTAACTTTCTTTAAGCCTCTGGGTAGATCTGGATTAAGTCCTTTTGATAATGCTACATAATAACTAAAGAGTTGTACTGCACATGAGAATACAAATGCTGATGTTATAAAACTTGTTTCAGGTAGATAGATGACAGGGTTACGGTTGATATAAGATTCGTCATTTGTGAAAATAATGAGTTTACCGTGTGAAAGTTCAATCTTATTAATCATTTCAAGCATATCTTGATACATGACACCTTTTTCTAGGAAAATGACTGTTTGAACAGTTTCATCAATAGCAGCAAACGGTCCATGATGAAAATCAGATGTCGCATAAGCTTTTGCGTGAATATAAGTTGTTTCTAAGAGTTTTAAAGCAGCTTCTTGTGCAACTGCGTATAAAGGACCTCTTGCAAGAATATAAGTTAAACTCGTGGATGAAAATTGTTCAGCCACTCTTTTTATATTCTCTTCAACATTAAAGACTTTCTCCATAAATTGTGGTACTCGTTTGAGTTCGTTTTCTAATGAATTATTGGACATGACACTTACGATTTTTGCTAGGATGTAAAGCTCTGTTGTAAATGTTTTGGTTGCAGCAACACTTAATTCTTTATTGGCGTAAAGGTTTAATGCAAAATCAGCTTCTAATGCCATCGGTGATGTTTGATCATTCGTAATTGATACGACAAGTGCATTTTGTTTTTTAGCTTCTCTCATTACGGCAAGCACATCTTGTGCTTGACCTGATTGTGATACACCAAGAATAAGTGCATTTTCATAATTCATTTTTGATTGATACATCGAAACTACTGATGGAGCAGCAAAGCTCACAGGTAATCCATAACATATTTCTTCGATATATCTAAAATATACACAAGCATGATCAGACGATCCTCTTGCAGCTAAGATGATATGCTTAGGATTTTTCTTTAAAAATAAATCCCGAAACATAATCATCCTTGGTTCAATCATTCGATCTAACCTTTCGATGATACTTGGTTGTTCATGGATTTCTTGATGCATGTAATACATGGACGCTCACCTCACTAGTGATTGTAGCATGAACAAAATGATAAAACCGCTTTTTGTCGAATAATGGTAATTTTTATACATTATAGAAAAACGCACCTCATAAGAAGTGCGTTTCGTTATTTATTCGTTTTTCTTTTGTTCTAAATACCTTAAGTAGGTAGATAAAATCATGAGTCCTACCATGATGTATCCGAAAACTAAGAGAAATGTTCCAAGGAATGTGATGATAATCAAGCTTAAAAATACGGTAATATTCACGATGATATTAACTGTACCTTCCATTTTTTGATATGATTTAAAATCAATCATCTCATAAACAGTCGATAACAGATGAAGTATTACACCAAGTAATACACATGCAATCACGATATTACCAATCACAAGATAATCACCTTGGAGGATTGCTTCAAATCCATTAAATAAGATGTCTTCTTGATCTTTTTGATGCATCATTGGGAAAAAGAAGATTCCAACTAAGAGTATTTGTACAAGAAGTCTTAAAACTTTAAATTTCATATTAGAGTTTTAAATCGTCAACTGAATCTAAGTAAGCTCTGATTGGCTTAACAATTTCTTTAACGGTACCCTTCTTAAATGGATTTTTAAGTTTAGCCTCTTCAACTAAACCTAAGAAACTCTTAGAACCACCTAATTTACAGAGTTTAATGTAGGAATCAAGTGCTTTCGTATGATCTTCTTGGCTCTTAATCCAGTATTGGAATGCACACACTTGAGCAAGTGTGTAATCGATATAATAGAAAGGAGAACTAAAGATATGACCTTGTCTAAACCAATAAGTTCCTTTTTCCATGAAGGTATCATCCCCATAATCTTTAAAGGGTAGGTACTTCTTTTCAATACGACGCCATGTTTGTTTTCTTTCTTCTGGTGTCATTTCTGGTTTTTCATAGACTTCATGTTGGAATTCATCGACTGCAACGCCGTATGGTAAGAAGGATACAGCACCAGCTAAATGACTGAATTTGTATTTAGCAGTATCTTGTAGGAAGAAACTTTCAATCCAAGGATAAGCAAGGAATTCCATACTCATTGAATGGATTTCCGCAGCTTCCATGGTTGGCCATCTATATTCAGGAATTAAATCTCTTGATGAATAAACTTGGAAAGCATGTCCTGCTTCATGTGTTAAGACATCAACGTCATGTGATGTTCCATTGAAGTTGGCAAAAATGAAGGGTGCGTTATGGCTTGGGATATAGGTACAATATCCACCACCTTGTTTACCTTTTTTAGAATCTAGGTCAAGTAGTTCTTGATCTAACATAAAGTTAAAGAACTTAGATGTTTCTGGTGACATTTCATCATACATCTTCTTCGCTCTTTCAACTTGCCATGCACGGTCACCCTTAGGTGTTGGGTTACCTGATAAGAAGGATAACGCTAGGTCATAAGATTTAGGATCTTCAATACCAAGACGTTTCGCTTTTCTCTTTGTTAAGTCATTAACTAATGGAACGATATCTTCGTAGATTTGATCACGATATTCTTTAACATCTTTTGCATTATAATCTGTACGACCAAAACGATCATAACCGAGTTGAACGAAGTTCTTGTAACCTAAAGCTTTAGCTATTTTGGTACGAACTTTAACCATGTCATCATAGATACGGTCGAACTTATCTTCGTTATCAGCAAAGAATTTTGAGACAGCAAGCTGTGCTTGGTGTCTTGTTTCACGGTCTAAATCTTGTAAGAATGGTGCCATTTGGGATAAATTATAGATTTCACCCTTGAATGGAATCTTAGCTGATGCTTGAAGTTTAGAGTATTCAGTTGAAAGTTTATTTTCAAGTTGAAGATCAGGAATGATTTCTGGCTTGAATGTCTTTCTTGCAAGTTCTCCTCTTTCAAATAAGAGCGTACCAAACTCTTTTGATAAACCTTCACGATGTGGTGAATCAAGAAGCTTTTCGATGAAGATTTGTTGGTATTCCTGTAAGACAGGACCATTTTCATCAAAGAAATCTTGTTCCTTTTCATAGAATTCATCGGTTGTATCAATTGAGTTACGAATACTTGCTAATACACCAAATGAACTAAGATCATCATTGAGTTCAAAGATGTTATAGGCTGCCTTAATCTCTGTTTTTAAATCTCTACCTGTATTGATTAATTCAAGTTGTTCTTCTAAACTTTTCTTGACTTTATCTAAATCAGGACGTTCATACTTATATTCACTGAATTTCATATGTGATACCTCTTTCTTTAGGGTTAATTATACTATGATTTGTCTTATAAGACAAGAAATGAAAAAGGAAAGAAAGTACTTTCCTTTGGTTATTTGTATTAATTTATATTGTAATTAACAATGTATCATTCATTATAGACTGATGAAGATAGCACCAAAAATACTAAATGGTCCATTGACTAAAACATAGGTTAAAACAATTGTTTCTCGGTTTGGCTCATTTAGGATAATTTGATCAATGTATTCCTTTGAAATCGTAAGTTGGTTCCCATTGATTGTGTAATCACTTGATATAATGTTATTACCATTGATTTGATCGATATATCCTTGATAGAGTTCAAATGTAAATGATAAGTCTTCACCTTCATAATCTACTT
>JAEWVV010000112.1 GCA_023458995.1 Bacillota bacterium | reverse complement strand
ATACCAGGACCACTTTGTTTAAATAACATGACAAAATCTGATTTAGTTTGACTGAGTACGTAAGATAAATTTCTAACGGATTCGTCGCCTGTCTCTTTGGTATAACGTCTATTGATATCTGGTAATTGGTCTAACTGTATAAGCATAAGACCTCTCGTTTTACCTGTTTCTATGGGTTTCACAAAATGTTCAGTCATCATTTGTTTCAAGACATCTTGAACATAGAGTCTTGTAATAGGATCTCGTATCATATCTTCTTTTGCTTCTTCAATTTGAATCTTAAGCTCATCTAGGTGTTTTTCTAATGATGATTTCTTCTCTTCCAAAACCCGTGTTTCTTCTTGTAACTTCATCGTTTGAGTTCTATAAATAGATGGAAGTTCAAGATTATAAAACTTCATTAGATTTTGCATGACTGGTTCAAGAAGTGTGAGCCAAGACATTCCCTTTTTAGCATAGATATGTTCAAAAAATTGATGCCAAAGTTTATAATCAACTAAATTAGTTTTCTTTAAAAGTAAGGTATCGTTATCTAAATAAAAAGGAGATCCTACAAAGGTATTAAGGATTTCAATACGTGAAAAATTTTTAATAAGCATGATAAGAAGTTGATTAATTAAATCTATATAATTAATTTCATCAATTTTACTTCCTGTTTGATTACTATAAAAATTATTATGAAAATCAATTTGACGCATAAAATCCAAGATACTTTGACTCATTGTTGAATCAAGGAAATAACCGTAAGTTGGAAAAATATATTGAGGTTTAATAAGATCTAGTTTCTTTATAATTGGATGAATAAAATTGGATGAAGGCATCATATCTTTATGGAATTTAAACATTTCTTTTTTTAAATCAACAAGAGATATTTCCTCGTTTCGATAATAACTAGACATGAGTAAATCTGAAAAAAGTAAACGATTTGTAGGTTCAAATGTCATGAACATTTCTGGATAAGGTAAAAACTGCATCGGTATAAAATCGAAAATCACACGATTATTAATAATTAGCTTGTTTGAAAGAGATTCTATCGTTTTAATATCTATACTTAAATGAGCATTTTCGATTTGTCTTGCAAAGTACTTGTTTGTGATAATTTGTCCTTTAAAACCCCTTTGAATTAAGGATACTATAACATCGATGGTAGAAATTAAAACGTTTTGAATCACAATATGTGTAAGCTCTTCAACCATTGTGTGTTTTGTTAAAGATACAATCATATCCTCTAATTTTTGAATAGGTACTAAATCAATAAGAATCTTGCCATGATTGTTCTTTGCAAGATATGAGTGAATTGCATGTGTTTCATCAACGACAAAAGGTCCTAAAAGAAGGACCTTGATCATATCATAATCTTTTCTTGTTTTATCTATACAGCCACCTCATTCCAACTACTTTAATTGTAACATGACAAGAGGTCTAAAATATGTTATTTTTATATTAAATATATGGTGAAATTCCCATATCTTTTGCTGTTTGATCGATAATTTCTACTGCTTTATCAAGCATTTCTTTTGTGTGAAGAGCTGATACCATACAACGAATTCTACCTTTACCACGAGCAACTGTAGGAAATACGATACCAGATACATAAACACCACGTTTTAAGAGTTCTTTTGAAAATGAGATTGTCTTTGCTTCATCACCAATCATAATCGGTGTAATTGGTGTTTCACTATGACCAATATCAAAACCTTTTTGAATTAGTTTTTGCTTGAAGTATTTTGCATTATCCCAAAGTTTATCGGTATATTCTGTTGTTTCTTCAAGCATTTTAAATGCTTCAATAATGGCTGCTGCTGCAGACGGCATCATCGCTGTAGAGAACAATAGTGGTCTTCCTCGATGGAGTAACCAATCTTTTGATACTTTAGATCCACATACATAGCCACCAACAACACCAATCGCTTTAGAAAGCGTTCCAATGATGAAATCAACTTGACCATGAAGATTGAAATGGTCAACTGTTCCTCTACCTGAGCGACCCAAAACACCTGATCCATGTGCATCATCGACATATGTCAAAGCATTATATTTCTTAGCAAGCTTAACAATTTCCGGTAATTTTGCAATATCACCATCCATAGAAAAAACTCCATCTGTGATGATTAGAACATTTTCGTATTGATCTCTTTTTTCGATTAAAACACGCTCTAAATCTTCCATATTAGAATGTTTAAAGACTGCACGATCTGCTTTAGAAAGACGAACACCATCAATGATTGATGCATGATTGAGTTCATCAGAGATAATTAAATCTTTTTCATCTGTGATAGCTTGAATCACACCAGCATTGCATGCAAATCCAGATTGGAAGACAAGCGCTGCTTCTTCATGTTTGAATTTTGCAATCACTTCATCAAGTTTCTCATGGATATCCATGTTACCTACAATGGTTCTGACTGCACCAGCACCAACACCATAAGTATCGATGGCTTTCTTTGCAGCTTCTTTTAATCTGGGATGATTTGCAAAACCAAGATAGTTATTGGATGATAGATTGATTACATCACAACCGTTTAATGTGATGATCGCATCACATGGACCTTCGTTTACTGGAAGTATACGATAGGTTCCTTGATCTTTGAGTGCTTGTAGTTTGTCATTAAGAGTAGCCATAATACCTCCCTATTCTAAAACGAGAACAACTTTACCGCTGTTACCAGAAATCATTTTAGCCATAGCTTCTTCCATTTGATCAAATGGGTAGAAATGGGTAATGATTTTTTCTAAATCTAGTTGTTTATCTTTAATCATCTTCGTGAGTTGATCCCAAGTTTCAAACATTCTTCTACCAACTACACCGTAGATACTAACTCCTTTAAAAACAACATCATTGGATAAATCAATTTCAATATTTGAACTTGTTATACCAAGCATGGACATCTTTCCGCCAGCTTTAACATATTTAAATGCTTGTTCAATGGCTTGTTTGTTTCCTGAAAATTCAGTGACTACATCAACACCACGACCATCTGTTTCTTCTAAAACACGCTTAATAACGTCTTCTTTTAAAGGATTGATTACAACATCAGCACCAAGTTCTTTTGCAAGTTTAATTCTGTAGTCATTCACTTCAATCGCTATAATCTTTTTCGATTTCATTGCTTTTGCAATGTTTACTCCCATTAAACCAATAGGACCACAACCAACAACTGCGACTGTCTTATCGACAATGTCAAAATGAAGCATGGTATGAACAGCATTTCCCAGTGGTTCTTGGATTGATAAATATTTTGGTTCTGTATTTGTATGGTTGACAATCAAATTATAAGCTGGCATTTTTGCATATTCTGCAAAACAACCATCTGTATCAACACCAATAATTTTCGTATTTTCGCAAACATGATATTCCCCTCTTAGACAGAACTCACATTTTCCACATACGATGTGTGTTTCAGCAGAGACGATATCACCAATTTTTATATTTTTTACCTCTGATCCGATTTTAATAACCCGGCCAGAAAATTCATGACCAACTGTTAGTGGTGGTTTAATCCGACCTTGACTCCAGCGATCCCATTTGTAAATATGAACGTCTGTTCCACAAATTGAAGTCGCAAGCACTTTAATCAACACTTCGTCTGGTTTAAGGTTATCAGGAACTTGTTTTGTGACTTTCTTAAAGCCTACGTCACGTGTTTCTTTAATATAAGCCTTCATTTCCATAGTAAAAAAATCTCCTTCTAGGCATCGAACATGTCATTAATTCTATTATACAATGAAAGGGCTTACAATTCCATACCCTTGTGTTTATTTTTAGTATTTATCTTGGGTTACTCTTAAGAAACGTTGACCAAAATGTTCAAGTTTAAAAAGGTAGTTTTTTCCATCATAAAAGAACGAAAAGTCACGACGCATCGTTAATGTCGGGTTAACAATTCGATCAACTTGAATGTCTTGTGCATAACTACCTTCTACTAAAAAGTGTTTATTTTGATAGGATAAACGTACATCTCCTATTTGTTCAAGACTTAAGTTTTCTTCATTAACAAAATAAAGAAAAGCATGTGTTTCAAATGATGATTCTTTGAGTTGATGATCAAAGTTTCGTTGAAATTTATTCCAGTCAATCAAGTTATCGTATTTAAAACCTTTTATAAATCCGTAATCATCAATGTATCCCTCTTTATGACAAGAACTACACTTAATATCATTACCTGATGTATGAATACTATTGATACTTTCACATTCTGGACATACATAAACGACATCCTCAAAACCTTCTGCAAGTTTATTCCCAGGATGTTTAATCATGTGTTCACGTTGGAAATCATAAGCATTATGATAAAGTGCTTTATTGACTGTTTCACTAATTTCATCAACAGTCATACTCTTTATTTTGTCTTTTGGTATCGTCATTTCATAGTGATACTCTGCATATCTTTTCTTTCGTTTACCTGTAGCCCATCTAGGTTTAGATAAATAGCCGCCTTTTACATTGCATGTAATCACGTCAATTTCTAACTTTTTAATCAACTTCATGGTCGATTCTTCAAGACGTCCAGTTTCACCAAAAAAGGTCATATCACCTTCTGGAAATATTAAAATAGGATAACCTCTTCTAACAGCTCCGATTAATTCTCTAACGGTTGACATATCGCTTTGACCTTTTTGTTTACTAATCACATGAGCCACTTGACTGACTAAAAACTTGGTTGCTTTCTTCTTGAAAAGTGTCTGATTAGCAACAATAAAAGAAACCTTTTTGAAAGGCATTGGTATGTGGATGACATCAAACATAAACGTATGATTTGCAAGCATGATATAAGGCTCTCTTCGTTTAAAATCGATGCCCTCACCTTTAAAGACTTTTCGTTTACTATCTTTATGCATCCATAGATGCACGAAAGGTCTAACTATAGCTAAAAGTATATCTTGTTGAATATCTAATCGTGTTTTTTTCATAATTTGTTACCTAATAAATAATACTGTAACGCAATAATGGTTTTTCCATCGGTAATTTTCTTTTCGTTCATTAACTTTTTAACTTCATGTTGATCAATAATGAGAAGATCAATATTTTCATCATCATCCATGGGTTTAGGAGAAATCACTTTATAACAGTTTTTGGCAACAAATATATCTAGTTTTTCATCAGAATAACCTACACATGGATAGAATGTATACATATGTTCAATTCTATCTGATGCATAACCTGTTTCTTCTTCAAGTTCTCTTGTCGCACAAAGAAGACTATCTTCATGAATATCATCTTTTTTACCTGCTGGTATTTCGATACTAATTTGCTTGATCGGATAACGATACTGTTTCGTTAAAATGATTTTCCCATCAGGTAAAATAGGAAGGACACACGCTCCTCCTGGATGTTCGACGACAACACGTTTACTTTTTTTGCCGTTGTTTAATAAAACATCATCCTCATAAAGTTTTAAAAATGAACATTCGTATTTTTTATCATGTTTTAATGTAGTTTCTTTCATAATAGACCTCTATTAAGATGCATATTAACATTATATCATAGATGAAAACTGAGTAAAAATGCGTATTAAATCATGTCCTTTTCAATAATCCATCTTTCATAGATGGAAAGTGTATCCATAACTACTTTAGGACTGACGTGATCGAGTGTATCAGATGGTGTATGGTAGACATTACTTCGAGAACTATTTGTCCATGGCATACCGATCAAAGTAGTTGCAGAAACACCCTTTTTAGCGAGTTCAGCAGCATCAGTTCCACCTGTAAGAAACGCTTGTTTTTGTGTTTTTGTTTTAATACCAAGCTTGCTTGCCACTCCAACAAGTTCATTTGCTAGATTTTCATCAAGTTTAACAAAATCATTTAAGTCTGATGTTAAGAAGAATAATTCATTTTCATCATACAGACAGTCCATATTGAGTAAATATGTTTTCATCTTTTTAAAATGATCTTCATGCTTTTTAGCAAATGCACGAGCACCTCTTAATCCTTCTTCTTCAGCATCGAAACTTGCGATGATTAGACGTGTATGCTCTAAGCCCTTATTTTGATCTCTTAAGTCTTTAAAGTGTTTACCCAGTGTAATTGCAACCGATGAAGCAATTAGATTATCACCTGCTCCAGGTGCTGCTTTTTTAGAGGAGAAAAACCACATTTGACCCACCAATAAAACACCTAAAGACATGATAATCTTGGATGTCAATTGCACAATCAAAGCACTTTGAAAAATGGAAGAAAAAAGCGATAAAACTATCAGTAAAATAACAAGTGCAATTGAACCTGTTGTTCTTAAATTATACAAGTTAGGTTGATGAATAAAGAAATTAAAGACATGTGCACTATCATGATGTCCACTGATGATGACTTGTTGTTTAACTTCTTTTGTAGGTTCAATAATTCCGTAAACGTTTCGTGCTTTTTTCTTTGGATAAAACTTGTCTAAAAGTGGCAAGTATAGAAAAAATTGAAGCGATAAAACAAGAATCGAAAATAGCGCAAGGATTAACGATATGATTGGATAATTTAGCCATAGAAAGACGACTCCAAGTATATAAGAGAAAACAAGAATCTTGATCCAACCAAGAAAAGCACCTTGATAGACATAAAAATCTTCCTTTTTTGTCTTATCGGTAAAGGTTTCAATCTCATCATAAAGATCATCTGCACAATCTAAACTAGCATTGCTACCAGCCAATCTTGGACCATGTTTTTTAATTAAAAAGTTAACACGTTCAAATACTTCATTTTGCTTATCTTTTAAGTTCATTTCCCTATCCTCTTAGTTTAATTTGAATTTAAGTACTACAGGATTATGATCAGAATGCATAAAATCATAATTGAGTGTTTTTGCACCTAAGACCGTTTCGTCATAAGGAATGACTTCGATATTATCAGAAACGATAAAACCATCGATAATATAATACTGAGTCATATCATCATTTGGATCATAGGGTTGATTCAGTAAGCGACACGATGGATTTGTTAAATCGTACATAAATTCATATCCATCGGGTAAGAAATCATCTTCAATTGGATATGCTTCCCATAAACCTTCTTGAACAGGATAAACATCTGATGCACCAGGGAACGTTTGATTGAAGTCACCACCGACAATAACATAATTTCCTAACGTCTTTTGTTCACTAAGAAATTCCTTTAAGAAAGCCATTTCTTGTTCTCTAAGTGTACCAGATGCATCATAGGCTGACATATGTAGGTTCACGATAATAAGATCATGTTCGCTATCTTCAATATCAATTGTTGAAACCATCATCGCACGCTTTAAATTTGCGATTCTAAGTGGCCAACTAAATGCTCCTGGAAACTGATAACGTTTTGCATCATCAACCTGGTATTTCGTATATGTTGCTATACCACTTTCAACATAACCAAGATAATCGGTTAATGATACAGGAAATGGCACAAAAACAGATTTAAAGTTATAGGCAAACTGTGTACTAAAGGATTCCCCTAATTCATGTGTAATCCCTAATACTTGATCGACATCATAACTTCTTCTAGACTTTAGGTCAACCTCTTGCATTAAATAAAAATCAGATGGATTTGATGAAAGTATTTCTTTAATACCATCAAAATATGATGTAACAACTTCTCTACTTGAAGGTATACCTTGTTTTCCACCATCCATAATGAAATCTTCATCTTCACCAAGTCCAGCATACCCCATATTAAATGTCATCATACTGAGTTCTTGATTTAGAGATACTAAACGTGTTTGATTATTTTCAACTGGCACTTCTTCAATATCTTTAGGTCGATACTCAAGAATTGTTAAAACAGCTAAAGCTACACCTAAAAGGAGAACGATTGAAAGTAAAACGATAAAGACAATTTTAACAAATTTCACAGGTAATTCCTCCTTAGTATTTCTATTATATCGACTTTTTTCTATTTTGACATAATCAAAAGGAACGCATGAACGTTCCTTAATCGATAATTGATTTGGTTTGGTATTTTTTTACCTCATCTGTAATAAGGTTTCCACCATAGATATCATAGGTAACAATCGCTGGAAAATCTTCAACTTCAAGTTTATAAATCGCCTCTGCACCTAAGTCTTCATAGAGGATGACTTGTGATGCTTTTACTTTTCTAGATAAGAGTGCACCAGCACCACCAACTGCTTGAAGATAAACACCCCTAAAGTCAATCATATCTTTAATGAATTCATCGGAGCGATCGCCTTTTCCAATCATCACTTTTAATCCTTCTTGCATCATACGTGTTGAATACTTATCCATTCGGTAACTCGATGTTGGACCACATGATCCAATAGGACGTCCTGGTTTTGCAGGTGTAGGTCCAACATAATAAATGACTTGTCCATTAAAATCGATGGGAAGTTTTTCTCCTCTTTCAAGTGTCTCTACAAGACGCTTATGTGCGGCATCTCTTCCTGTATAAATCGTACCGGTAATATAGACAATTTCACCAGCACGCATGCATTCAATATGTTTATTCGTAATGGGAGTTGTTATTTTCATCATTTCACCCTATATTGTTCTTTCTTTATGACGTGATGCATGACATTGAAGATTTACTGCAACTGGGAGTGATGCAATATGGCATGGGTAACTGTTAATCTTAACTGCAAGAGCAGTTGTCGTACCACCAAATCCCATCGGTCCAACGCCTAATTCATTAATTTCCTGAAGTAGTTCTTCTTCAAGCTTTGCAAGTACAGGATCAGGATTAACATCATGAAGATCTCGCATCAATGCTTCTTTTGCGATTAAAGCAGATTTTTCTAAATTCCCACCGATACCTACACCAACAACGAGTGGAGGACATGGTTTTCCACCTGCATAAAAAATAGTATGTAGCACTAATTTCTTAATTCCTGCTACTCCATCCGATGGGACAAGCATTTTAACTAAACTCATATTTTCACTTCCACCACCTTTTGGTGCAAGTGTAATTTTCACTTTATCTCCAGGGACTAATTTCACATGAATGATTCCAGGTGTATTATCATTGGTATTACCACGTGTAATCGGATGTTTTGTCACACTTTTTCTTAAAAATCCTTCATGGTAAGCTTGTCTAATGCCTTCATTGATAGCCTCATATAAATCACCATTTAAATGGATATCATAGCCTACTTCAACAAAAACAACGACCATGCCCGTATCTTGACACATCGGTTCTTTGTTCTCCATCGCAATCGTATCATTTTCAATGATTTGCTCAATAACATTTTT
>JAEWVV010000111.1 GCA_023458995.1 Bacillota bacterium | reverse complement strand
TATCCAAATAATCAGAATACTGATGTAGCGACACTATTCATGATTCATAGACTTCATATAGGCTTCTCATGAAGTCTTTTTAAGTTTATTTAGATTCTAATGCTTGACTTCTAATAGTTATTCTCCTGATAGAAGGTGACTTGACCATCATGATAAATCGCATAACTTCTCATGTAATCTCCGAGTGCACCAGGATTAATAAACATTATATTTTCTTCCACCATGAGATATCTTTCATGGGTATGACCAAAGATGACGATATCGACACCCTGTAGTTTTGCTTTTAATTTTAATCTTTCTAATCCAAACTTCACATATTCTAAATGCCCATGGGTTAACATGATTTTCTTATTTCCAATCTCTAGAATACGTATATAGGGAAGATCCACGCCATAGTCGTTATTTCCTTTAACCGTAATCAAATGAAATCTTTCATAAAGGTGAGGACTTAAGACCATGTCTCCTGCATTCAAATGTTCTTGGATATTTTCATGTTTTTTTATGACCTGTTCTAAAAGATCAAGTTTTCCATGAACATCACTTGTGATTAAGAATGTCATCGATATCCTCCATGAGTCTTCGCATTGCTATTCCTCGATGTGAAATCCGGTTTTTTAACTCAGGTTCAATTTCTGCAGCCGTCATTTGATATTCAGGTAAATAAAAGATTGAATCATAACCAAAGCCATGATCACCTTTCATCTCTTGTGCGATAAAGCCGTCGAATTTGCCTTCATAAGCCTTAAAATCACCATTGGGATATGCAATCACAATACTGGATATAAAATAGGCTCTACGGTCTTCTACGCCTTTCATTTCTTCTAATACTTTTAATCTGTTCGCTAAATCTCCTTCACCTGAGTAACGTGCAGAATAAATACCTGGCTTTAAATCAAGTGCATGTACGTTTAGTCCAGAATCATCAGCAATCGTCGGTATCTGATATTTTTTAGCATAATACATCGCTTTTTTAAGTGCATTTTCAAAATAAGATGAACCATCTTCAACCACTTCATCTTGATCATTTAAGTCTCTTAAACTGATTAAATTTAATTCTTTATGACTAAAAAGTTCTCTGATTTCTCTTATTTTATGTGCATTTTGGCTGGCAATAAGCATTTTTTTCATTCAACCACCCCTTCAAAGAAGCATTTTTGTTCTCTTCTATATTATCACATATTTTGATATAGAATATGCAAAAGCCCCAAAATCCGTTATAATGAAGGAAGGTGATAATAATGGATCAAGAAAAAGAAATCATCACTTTTGAGGAACTTTACAAAAGTGAAAAAAAACAAACAAGTAATCGTCCACCTGAAAGCAATAAGCGGGGGTATACGTATTCACTTCTTTTTTATGCATTAGTTATGTATGTGGTTGCAACGATCATTGCACTCATTATGTTTGAAATGCCATCAATGACCAAATTGTGGCATGAGGAAGAACTCGTTTTTGAACAAATTGCTAATTCACCAAGAGGGATAGCATTTGTTACAGATGATGCATGGTTTAACTATGGAGATGACTATGAAGATTCTGTTCAAAAAGTAGGGGTCTATGAAGGGTTTGCCATCATCATAAGTAAAGAAAACCAAAGTTATGCAACGGTATTATTTGATGAAGAAATTTTGACTGAACAAGTCATTGATGAAGAAAAGATTCTAAATATTGTTTCAAGAGATGGTATCACTAAAACTTGGGATAATGATACAGAAATCGTCATTTACCAAGGTAAAAATCTAGCTCGCCTTGCAGCGCTAACCAATCATACTGTACTGATTACAGGTCCGGTTAACAATATAACTGCAGAAGCTTCATCGATCTTAAACTTTTTAATTTACTTAATTATGGTTCCAGGTATTATCTATTTCATGAAGAGCGATATTATGATTGACTGGAATGAAACCAAAGCGAAGAAAAAAGAAATTGTTGTCCCCATCATTATTGGTTATGCATATGTATGGGTTGGTAACTTCGTTTCTTCTTTCCTTTCAACTTATTTAGCTGATCTCCTTAATTTTGGTGTCAGTGAAGCAGCTAACCAACAAGCGATTATCTCAGCTGTAACATCAAGAACAGGTTTCTTGATGATTATCTCAGCGGTGATTATTGGTCCTGTCATTGAAGAATTAATCTTTAGAAAAGCAGTCTTCGGTTTAATTAAGAATAATAAAGTAGCACTCGTTGTTTCAACTTTTGTCTTTGGTTTAATCCACGTTCTTTCTGAAACATCCATTCAAGCAGTAATCGTCAATGGTGTATCCTATTTTGTCATGGGATTTGTCTTTAGTTATATTTACTTAAAAGCTGAACGAAATGTCATGATTCCAATTATTGTACACATCATCAATAATGCGGTCTCTATTCTGCTTATTTTGTTAATCCTCTAATCATCATGCTTAAATATGAGAAAGCTATATGCTATTCAGGCTATAGAGAACATCAAAGTCCAATAACTAAAGTTTATCCAAGTGAAGCTGAAGTTTTAGAAGATTTAACTCTTCTATCTAAAAACTTCAAGTATATTCGTATGTATGATCCTTATCTACATGCAAAAACCGTCTTAAAAGTTATTAAAGAGCATAATATTGATTTAAAAGTTATGGTTGGTGTTGAACCCCGTGGTGAAATCAGTAATCCAAACTGCCCGTGGGGTGGTCTTCATTCCGATGAAGAAATCTTATATAATCAGTCGTTTAATTATCAACAATTAGATTTACTTGCTGATTTATGCAATCAGTATAAAGATATTATTTTTGCTGCTTCTGTTGGTAACGAGAATACTTCATCTTGGCACCATAATTTGATGAAAGTAGAAACGATTAGAGATTATATAATCTATTTAAAATCAAAGATTAAGCAACCTGTGACATTTTGTGAAGGAACCAATAACTGGTTAAGTCATGGCAAGGAGATTGCCAAAGTCGCTGACTTTATCTCGATACACTCTTACCCGGTATGGCTTAAAGTCCCTCATCAAGATGCTTTTAGAGAAACCATAAATGATTATAAGGAGATAACTAAAATGTATCCGGATAAACAGATCATTTACACAGAATTTGGTTGGCCAACATCCTCTGATGAAAAAATGATTACACATGAGACAAACGAACATTATCAAAAACTGTATTTAGATGATATGATGTCTTGGAGTATGAAAAACGAAGTCATTATGTTTATCTTTGAAGCGTTCGATGAACCCTGGAAGGGATCAAACCGTTTGGATGAACCAGAAAAACATTGGGGTATCTATAACGTCAACAGATCTCCCAAAGCATTTGCAAAATCTTTAAAATAAATGATTAAAGGATGAGAATTTTCTCATCCTATTTGTTTATCTAATATCTTTAATCGATAAATGAAATCCCAAATGCAGTTCCTAATGTAATAACCGCTGTATGTTCAACTTGTGGAACAACATGACTCATCGCGGTAGCATCATGCTCAAGGATAGCACGTAC
>JAEWVV010000110.1 GCA_023458995.1 Bacillota bacterium | reverse complement strand
TCTAAATCTGCTTTGATAATATCTCTTGGTTGCTGTGCGAAAAGTAAGTTTTCTTTTATTTCCTGCGATTTTTCTTCTGTGGTTGTAAATATAAGATCAATTTCAGATTTAACTATACTTGCATCAGATAATCTCTCGGAAGTATTCCTGATGAGCATTCTACTTACAATGTCATCTAACTCGCTATAGTAAATATTGACATCTGCAATTCTTTTATAATTATTCCCCTGAGGAACTTCGTTAGTGAATAACTCATTGATTATCAATCCTAAAGAGTATGTATCGGTGTATTTTCCGGTATTTTTTACCTTTGTTAATTGTTCAGGTGCTCTATAAGTAAAGTTTGCTAGTCTTTCACCTTCGGTCGTTAAAATTGACTTATCAAATTGTGCAATTCCAAAATCGGCCAAAACAGCATTTCCTTCCTCTGATATTAGGATGTTTTCTGGTTTGATATCTCTATGTGTGATGCCTTTATTATGAATGAATTCTAATGATTCACAGATCTGAATGCAGAGTTTCAACTTATAGTCATCGCTTATGCCTTCGTCAATTAGTTTCCTTAAACTACATTCATAGAGTGACATCAAACAATAAAGTACTTCAATTTCATGATTATTTTTTGTTTTTTTCTTGAATTTGCCATAATCTAAATATTTAACTATTCTTTCATGATTAGTTTTATTGGCAAACTCACATTCTTTCATGAATCTAGTGTTTTTCTTTTTGTCTGTACTTTCCACGAGTTTTAGAGCAAAGTATTTGCCGTTTGATTCCACTTTATAAACTGTGCCTGATCCACCACTACCAATGGATTTGATTATCTTATATTCGACACCCTTTAAATTGATTTTCTTTTTTCCCATTATTTCCCCTTTTGTCTCATTGCACTGCTATGATTTTCTATGGCACATAAGTGCCAGGTTACTTTAAGTGAAATTATATCATATAAGCCAAATAATAAGAACAAACCATAGACAAAAAAACTTCTCTTTCAAGCAGATTCTTTTGTTTTATAATCTTCTAATCTTTTTTCGTTGTAAATTAAATCCGCCAATATCCGCTATGTGGGATTTCAACTCTTCGTTTGAAGAATCTTGTTGTAATCGTGTAAAAACACAGGCAAATCGTGTAGAAATCCATCATAATCGTGTAAATCAGGGTGTAATCGTGTAGGAGCTCATTCACATACCTAAATTTATCATTTTTTCTATATCCTTTTACTGTTAAATTTTTAATGAAAAGTCCAAAAGAGCTCTATTTAGCGCAAAAAAAGCCTGATACTTAATGAACCGATACGATAAAAGTAGACATGTTAAAAAGATTAACAAAGTTTACTTTTTTTGTTATATTGATTTTAAAGGAGGGTTTTATAAGACGAACAAAAAAGTATTTCATCTCTACAGTGATGATGAAAAGCTTCAAATTATTCAAGATCACATGAACAATCGTTTATCCATCAGAGCATGTGCTACAAAATATAATGTAGCAGTTACTTCTATTGTGATGTGGTTACGTTCATATCGATTGCATGGTAAGGATGGATTGAAAAGTCAAATCGGAAAGAAAAAAGGTATTGGAAAGGGTAGACCACTTGGCACTTTTAAAGCGAAAACTACCATCGAAGCAATAGAAAAAGAAAATATCAAGATACAAATTGAGATTGAAAGATTAAAAAAAGGTTATCTAGTGAAAGGAGTTGGGGCCAAAAAGGTATTCATTTCTATAAACAACAGGAATTTCAAATCATTGAACGACTAAGTAAGTCACATTCTGTCGTGTTACTTTGTCGTTTAATGGATATTAATCGATCCAGCTATTATAAATGGTTACAAAGAAAAGATAATCCTTCTGATAGATTGGTTCAAAGAGCACATGATATCGCCATCATCAAAAAGATACATAAGAAATATCCTTCGCGTGGATATCGCTGGCTACGTACTTATGCAGTCAAACATTACAGCGTAAACTGGAGTAATCACCATGTTCATTTATGTTGTAAGTATGCAGGCATAATGTCTTCCGGGAAACATTATCGTTATGTTAAACCTGGTGATGAACGCATCAAGTATAAAAACCTTATCAACGCTTCATGGAGATATTTATCTCGCCCTCTTGAAGTTATCGTATCCGATATGACCACCTTTTATGTTAAAGGTAAGTATTATGAACTAACTTTATATATTGATGCCTATACAAAAGAAATTTTGAGCTATAAACTCTCTGGTAGACGTGGTGATACTTCTACTTACTTTGATGGTTTAAATGATGTGCTAAACATCATTAAAAAAGAAGCATTAACAGAACCGACAGTTTTGCACACAGATCAGGGTTCAGTTTACGCTTCAATAAGCTACAGCGAGCTCATTAAAAATTATAACATCAAACGCTCAATGAGTCGAGCAGGAGCACCAACAGATAATCCTGTTAATGAATCTTTAATTGGGTGGATAAAAGAAGAGTTATTCATTGATTTTAATTTAGCTGAGCCCAATGATGTTCACAGTTCCATAAAGGATTATGTTCATTACTACAATAATGAACGTTTCTCATATGCACTGAAATATAAAACCCCAGTAGAGTTTAAATCTCTACTAGGGATTGTTTAGGGTCTGATACATGTCTACTTTTACTTGACAAGTGCATAATGTATCAAACCTGTGAGTCTGAATTGTGTGAACTAAAGAAGGCTAATACGTTTTAGCACCCTATTCAAATTTTAGCACCCCATACTAAAAGTGAAGTTCTTCGTAATAATTGCTTACTACTAAGAGAAGTCCTACTATATCTTGCTATCTATACGATTAGTTTCTTTCTATTTAATAAAATGTCAAAATATTATTCCAGTGATGATATTATCAAATTTACCAAATCGTCAATATTTTCAAGACTATCAAATAGGAGAATTTCTTCTTTTTGTGCAATTGTCTTTGCTGCTCCACCAGAAGCAAAAATGGGAAGTAATTTATTCCCTTGGTTTTTAGATATTTCATATTCTTCAATAACACCAGGAGAATCTATGAGATTGTTATTCTTATCATACTTCTGGCCACACAAAATTATCATTTTACATGTAGGAGCTATCATATTATTTCTTAATTTTGTGTATTGCTCTTTTCTTTTTTCAGCTGTTAAATTGACATTATATGGAAAAGGAAATACTCTAACATTCTCGTTAAAATCGCACCCTTTTTTCGTACACCCTTCAAATGCACCATTGATAACATAACTTCCTATATCCTTACCAAAACCAGTAAATATTCTATATCCCTCTACTATAAGTTTTTTTGATAATATTTCAGCTAGATCACATACAATTTGATAATTAGCACTTTCTTTTTCTATTGCACCACTGATTAGAATGTTCTTCTTATTGACTTGTTTTCTAATTTTTTCTAAAATCCCATTGATTTCATCATATGAATTCACTTCAATCAAGTTAATTCCATATTTGACAATGTCACTTTTAAATAATTGATACTTCCTTTTCTTGTACTTAAACTCATCATTGGTTTCTTTAGCTTTTTGTTTTGGTTTTTCAAAAATCCAATAATGATCTCGTCTATTAGCCTTATAAATATTTTTTATTCTAGATAACACATATGAGATATTGATATCGCTAAAACTGTAGCCAATAAAAAGAAAGGTTTTTGCACTTAGGCTGGTTTTGAAATGAGCTAAAAACATTTCATGTGTACTAAAGTATTTCTCATAATCCGTTTTTGTTACTATTGCTCTATTTGGATTAGTGTAAGTACCATGCATTTTATAAATAAATACTTTAGAATCCCCTTGCTTTCTGGTTAAATTCTTTTCATCTGAATACACAATATTTTTAATATTTCTATACTCAAACGTATCTTCAATAAGCGAGTCATAATTAGTAGTCCAGTACTGTGTTATAGGCAAAGAAGACAATATCAGATGTGTTTCTGTGATTTGCTTCTTCTCACTAAAAGTATTTCTAATTTTGTCATTTATTGTTTTTCGCTTCTTAACATTTACGATATATTGTGCCAGTGTAGGTAAGTCGTTTGTTTCCCTTTCTACATCAAGCTTAATATTTTTCGCTTCTTCTTGTAGTAATCCTATCCAACTTGGATATCCAGCTAAAGAGGACAACCCTGACCCTAGAAAGATTGCTGCATTACTATCTGAAATTTCACGAGCAAACTTTTTAATAAAATCTTCTATTTTAGTCATTTCTTCTCCAATCAAAATAAAATATTAGGAATTTCTACCTCTTAGTGGTCTCGAGTGATTATAGTGATACTCCTTGCTTCTGCTTCGATTAAATGCATTATCAATTAGTGTCTTTAAAGCAGAATTATTGTTGGCTATTCTATCCCAGTTGACTACAGTAATCGAAACAATCTTGTCATCAATGATTCCTGATTCAAAATTGTCAATGATTCGGATAGGCATATTCGGGTATAAATCTTCGTATTCTTTTCTAGTATTCACTGAAATCCAATTTCCATTAGGATTGATAATATCCTTTTCTGTATCATCGCTTTTTCTACAAGACTGGGTAATACCTGGTAAATTAACAACAACTATTCCCATTTTAGGATTTTTATCTGTATTAAACATAGCTGCGTGGATTTCCCAATCAATATGTTTTCTTGTCTTGGTATTTTCACCACAAAGCAAAATCATTACAGTCGCTTCTTTAATGTATTCATCACGTATTATTTTTCTTACTTGTTCTGATGTTAATCCGGTATCGTCAATTTCGTTCTCATGTACTGAGTAATCATCAAAAACACTCTGAATGCTGGATGTTTTAGGATTATATTCTTTTAGATTGATTAAATGATTCTTGTAATCCTGATCATCTTTATGAAAATAACTTATGAACACTTTATGTCTTGGAATTTGATATGACATCTGCTTTTTACCTCGTTTCTGTTTGATAATTATAGTAATCGTACGCCCGATTATATGCTTCATCAATATACTTGTTAGGATTCAATAAGAATGTAGATTCAGCCACAACAATACAATAATCTTTTCTATCTGTATTACTTTCATCACTTCCTAGATATCCCCGATATGTTTTTAAGTCTTTAAAAGAGTCTTTCATATTTCTCCATATTAAGTTTGGAAGTACACTTTTTCTTAAATCTTTTCCACTTTGGTATTTATTATAAGCCCAAGTTGAATTTTCATTATATCCACCAAAATAATCTAATTTGGGCGATGAATAATCTATTTGTTTTTGAATAACACAAACTATACCGTTACGGCCTGAAGAGCAATCTCTTCTTGTGTGATTCTCTAAAGAATACTTAATTTCCCAATCCACCCATTTACTTTGAGTTACATTAGGGGAAATGATTACAACTGTCACAGTACTATCAAAAATCATAGAACCCAGATATTGTTTCATGGTGGTGTCAGCAACTTCAAGAGCCTTATAGCCCACTTCACCTTTATAATAGGAACCGTTTCCCTTTAAAGCTGTAATAATTCGATCTCTAGTGCCAGCAGCATCGCTAAATTTGTAACTTACAAACACTTTATGTCCCATACTTTTTTCTTTCCAAATTTTAATCCTTTAAATTAATGTTCTGAAATACTATTATCTTCTTTTAAACGGTAATCTATTGATTTTATATTCAGAAATATCATTTACCATCTCGTAAACATTTATTTTTCTTAAGTTCTCATCTTTATCCATAATCCTAATCAAATTTCTTTTTACTTCATCACTCATTTTATTTCCAAAATAAACTGCTGATATGTAATCTGTATATATTTTTCTTGAATTAGTGAATTCTTTGTCTTTGATAAGAGTAATTGATCTCCATTCATCTTCATATTTCCAAACATCATTTTTTGTGTATAACCCTTCAAAGAATACTTTTAGTAAATCTTTTCTGCCATGTTCTTCTATGTTCTTCAAATCAATTTTATCTAGGATATTTTGATCAATTGTAACTCTTCTGTCACTATAATTTACAGGAAATAGCAACATTTTAGTGTTCGCTATATGGTTTATGTAATCTGTAAAATCATACTCAATGCAAATGCCAGTATGTGAAGATGCATAATGTGACCACATTAAGG
>JAEWVV010000109.1 GCA_023458995.1 Bacillota bacterium | reverse complement strand
CTTCCAAGTAAGCGAACTTTTTCTTCAAGTTGATATGTTTTAACAAGATTTCTACAGTCATCAAAGGTATCGCCGACTCCAATCATGTTAAGTTCAAAGTCATAACCTTCATCATGTAATTTTTTGACGACTTTAATAACATCATCTGGATGTTTCCAGTCAAGAAAACGACCAGCCCATAAGAGTTTAATCTTTGAACTTGCTTTCTTTTTTAGCATCAACTGATCGATATCATACTGAATGACTTCTGAGAAGTAACCCCATTTGTATGTTTTCTTTTTATATGCTCCAACATAACTAAAATCAAGTGGTGTATAAGCACTTGAGCATAACATAAACATATTTTTCTTTCTATTGATTGTATGATTTGAAAGTAATTCAAGTAAACGTCTTGGATGAAAAAGCTGATAAAATCCTTTTTTGAGTAAACGTTCAGAATAATAGAATGTGATCTTATTTTGTTTAATCCGTTCGATATAGATGGATTTAGGTACATCACCTAGTCCAATAACAACAACATCGCTTTGAAGTGCTAAATCCATCGCGAGTTGATGGTCTTTTTCATTTGAGTATGTGTTAATTGAAAAAGGATAAACTTGGCTTAAATCTTTAAATCCAAGTTTTAGACGTTCTTCAGGTATCTTTTCAGTTGCTACAAACTTAAAATCATCTTTTAATAACTTGTAGAATTCCTGACATAATGCTGCTTGGTAATGATTTAAGAAGTTTGAATAAAATGTTATTTTCATAGGTCACCCATTGTTTTAATCTCTTGAATAGAGATCTCTTGTATATACTTTATGTTTGATATCCGAAAGTTCAGAATCTAAGCGATTAGCAACAATCAAATCACTATGATTTTTAAATGATGAAAAATCATTATAAACTTTAAATCCCATAAAGGATGTATCATTTAATGTTGGTTCATAAACCACGATTTCGATATGATTTTCTTTTAAAATCGTGATGATATCAAAGATTGCAGAATCCCTAAAGTTATCGGAACCTGTTTTCATCGTTAACCGGTAAATACCGACTGTTTTAGGATGTTGCTTCATAATCTGTGAAGCAATATGTTTTTTACGTGTATCATTTGAATCCACGATTGCAGAGATGATATTTTGTGGGATACCTTGGTAATTAGCTCTTAGCTGTTTGGTATCTTTAGGTAGACAGTATCCACCATATCCAAATGATGGATTATTATAAAACTGACCAATTCTAGGATCTAAACTAATACCTTCAACAATCGCTTTCGTGTTTAAACCAAACATTTCTGTATAGGTATCAAGTTCATTGAAATAGGAAACACGCATCGCAAGATATGTATTTGAAAAAAGTTTAATCGCTTCAGCTTCGGTTGAACCTGTATAAAGAATCGTCACATCTTGTTTTAAAGCTCCCTCTTTTAAAAGGTTAGCAAAAACATGTGCCTTTTCTCCTTGATCCCCAACAACTATTCGAGATGGATAAAGATTATCATATAAAGCTTTTCCTTCTCTTAAAAATTCCGGTGAGAAAATAATATCTTCTTTTTGATATTTTTCTCTCATGCTTTCTGTAAAACCAACAGGAATTGTCGATTTTATGATAATAACAGCTTTTTTGTTATACATTAAAATGGATTCAATCGTTTGTTCAACAGTCGATGTATCAAACGAGTTTGTTACTGGATCATAATTGGTTGGCGTAGCAATAATAATATACTCAGCATTTTTGTATGCCAAATCTTTGTCCATTGTCGCAAACAGATTTAGTTTTTTAGTTTTTAAATAAAGAGAGATATCTTCATCAACAATTGGAGAAAGTCTTTGATTGATTTTTTCTACACGCGATTCTAAAACATCAAGTGCGATGACCTGATGATGTTGAGCTAATAAGATTGCATTGGATAATCCAACATAACCGATACCAACCACACTAATATTCATTGAATAATCCTCCTATACACGTGACTTCATATAATCAATGGTTTTAATTAAACCTTCTTTTAAGTCAACTTTCGGCGTCCATTCCAACTGTTTTACTGCTAAATCAATGACAGGCTTACGCTGTGTAGGATCATCACTTGGAAGTGGTAAGTTAATGAGTTTTGATTTTGACTCAGTGAGCTTAATCACAAGCTCTGCAAGTTCAATCATGGTGAATTCTACAGGGTTACCAAGGTTAACTGGCCCATGAAAACTAGAATCCGAATTCATCATTTTGATGATGCCATCAATTAAATCATCGACATAACAAAAACTACGTGTTTGATCACCTTTACCATAAATGGTAATATCTTGATTCTTTAAAGCTTGTGCAATAAAGTTTGTGACAACTCTGCCATCATTTGTTTGCATGGATGGACCATATGTATTGAAAATACGAATAACTTTGATGTTGACATTATATGTTCTTAAATAGTCAAAAAAGAGTGATTCAGCGACACGTTTACCTTCGTCGTAACAAGAACGAATGCCAATCGGATTGACTGAACCTCTGTAATTTTCTGGTTGAGGATGAACTTCAGGATCACCATAAACTTCACTGGTACTTGCTTGTAAGACTTTTGCATTATACTTTTTAGCATTTTCTAAAGCGTGTAATGCACCAAAGAAACTCGTTTTTGTCGTATAAACTGGATCTTTTTGGTAATGAACAGGGCTTGCAGGACATGCCATATTATAGATTTCATCTACCTCTATATCATATGGGTTGATGACATCATGCTCTATAAATTCAAAATGAGGGTTTTCTAGTAAATCCTCGATGTTACTTTTTGATCCTGAATAGAGATTATCCATCGCGATCACATGATGACCTTCATGAATAAGTCTTCTTGATAGATGAGATCCTAGAAAACCTGCACCACCTGTGACGAGTATTCTTTTCTTGTTATCTTTCATAGTTTTTAAAGTTCCTTCCTTAGGCATAAAGACTCTGTCATTAATCTTATACGGTTTACTTCTTCTTATTACTTATAAATTCATCAAATGCTTTTAAGTATATGATAAGCATATTCTCAAATGTTTGCCATTTGATTTGCTCAAGATTGTTTTTTTGCATCTCAAGTCTTAGTTTTTCATCATTCATGATGATTTCTATTTTATCTTTTAAGGTTGCTTCATCTTTTTGATTAATTAAGTAACCATTGATTTCATCTTTAATCAGTTCTTGACCAGCAACACATGTTTTAGTTGTAATGACTGGAAGTCCTTGTGACATCGCTTCAAGGATGACTAACCCCCATGAATCATATAAGGTTGGTAGAACAAATAAGTCAGCTGCTTTATAACGATCAAGAAGTTCTGTTTTTGTCATTTGGTCAAGAATTTCTATATGTTTTGCACCATTATTTTCAATCATTTTCCGGTAATCTTCACGAAGTGGTCCTTCACCAATAATCCATGTTTTATGTTTCTTATCTAAAGATAATGACACATTGATCAACGTCTCTATTGATTTTCTTGGAATGTACTGACCAACCGTCATAACCACAAATTCATCATCAGAAATTTGGTATTTCTTACGTAGTCGTTTTCTTTCACTTTCTAATGAATTAAGATCGACAATATCTTTTTCAAAAAGAGTGGTAAATGGAATCCGGCGGATATTCGATTTATTTGCACCATAGGTGATAAAATAATGGTCACCTGGTTCACAGCCACTTAAAATCAGTGGTGCATCCTTAATCACCCATTTTTTAATCTTTTCTTTAAATCCTTTTCCATCTTTAGCAAGTCCACCTTCACTCGCTAAAATATAAGGTCTTCTGTTAAGTTTCATCCATCTCACACCAAGAATTCCAGTTGGTGTTGTAAAGTTGCCAAAGATGATGATATCATAACTTCTCTTCAAATGAAATGCGATATTTGGTACTAATCCGTTTTCTGTTCCAACATGAAACGAAAAGGGAAATAATGCCTTAAAATTCTTGAATTCTAAGTTCTTCCAACTCTCTGGACGATCTGCTGCATGTTTACGTTCAAAAAGAACAGTGAGATCGACATGTTCTCCTAATAGATTAAAAAATTCAACGAGATAGGGTGATGGAATATTTGTTAAAAACAATACTTTCATTTGAATCTCCTCAAAAGCGTATACTGATTATTTTTGAATCTTTGGATCATACTTCAAGTAGATCTTTTCGTAATTCTCATACATCGTTTCTGGTGAATAGAGTTTTCTATAAATTTCTGAACAACTCTTTTTAAGTTCATCTGTCTTCTTTGTGATGATGTGATCTCGAATAAGTTTTTCTGCTTGTTTGATATCTGCGTAAGGTATGAATGTTCCAAATCCTTCCTGTGCAGTTTCTCTAGTTCCACCTGTATCAAATGCAAGGAGTGGTGTACCGCATGATAGAGACTCGATAGCTGTTGTTGGAAAATTTTCCTTTTGACTGAAAAGAAGCATAGCATCTGCAAGATTGTAAAAATCAGCGATACGCATCTGATCTCTCATGTTTCCAAGTAAGATTACATTCTTTGGAACTTCGATATCAAGTGATTCTGCACCAATCATAATAAACTGAACTGGAAAATCGATGAGTTTTTCAGCAAGCTTTAAGACAAGTGCACCACCTTTTCTATTGGACATAATATTAGGTGCAATCGATAGTAAAATAAGGTTTTCTTGATCAATCTTTAATTCATCAACTAAATGATCGACATTTCTCATTTTAAATATGTTATTCGTATCAATCCCATTATGAATCACTTGGGTATTAAAGTCTTTTAAGAATGACATGTTTACACGATCTTTAAGCCATGATGATGGTGTCACTAGATTTAAGTTTTGATAACCCTCAAATAGTTTTTTCTTCACACGAAACATATGTCTCGTAAAATCTAGTGCAATTGTTTTAGGGTATTCATTCAATTGGGGACAGTGATGACATTCTGTCATAAATTTCGTGCAGTCATTGGCATAGCCACATTTACCTGTGTACATATACTCACAATGAAATGTCCATACGGTTGGTATTTCTTTTTTCTTTAGATATTTCATCACTTTTGCATGATTAACAAAATAGGCATGAAG
>JAEWVV010000108.1 GCA_023458995.1 Bacillota bacterium | reverse complement strand
TATCCAAATAATCAGAATACTGATGTAGCGACACTATTCATGATTCATAGACTTCATATAGGCTTCTCATGAAGTCTTTTTAAGTTTATTTAGATTCTAATGCTTGACTTCTAATAGTTATTCTCCTTTCCTAAATAAGTAAATAACTAAACGCATTAAATACATAACCAACGATAATAATACCGACAACGACAATCGATATAAATGTAATAAATAATTTCTTTTTAATCACTTTTTTTATCATGATCATCGAGGGTAATGATAAAGCTGTTACAGCCATCATAAACGCAAGAACTGTACCAATACCTGCACCTTTTGAAACTAGGGCCTCAGCAATCGGTAGTGTACCAAAGATATCCGCATACATTGGAACACCAACGATGGTAGCAAAAATGACTGAGAAAGGATTCTTTTCACCTAAAAATGATAAGATAAACCGTTCTGGTATAAAACCATGGATAACTGCACCGATACCTACACCGATTAATATATATGACCATACTTTCGAAATGATTTCTTTCACTTGTTCTAAAGCATAATGAAGTCTATCTTTTTTTGCTAATTTCATTTCAGGTATGTCTTCTGTCTGTCCTAAACTCGTTTGTTTTTTAATAAAATCAGCAACTTGATCTTCCATTTTTAAGAAACTGATGAGCATACCACCAAGTATCGCAATCACTAAACCAACAACAACATATAGAATTGCAATCCTCCAGTTGAAAATACTAGCAAGTAAAATGATGGATGCTAAATCGACTAAAGGTGATGATATTAAAAACGAAAAAGTCACACCAATCGGTAAACCAGTTTTTGTAAACCCGATAAAAATAGGAATTGATGAACATGAACAAAAGGGAGTAACAGTACCTAAAAGAGCTCCTAGTGTATTTGCTCCAAGTCCGCTTTTCCCTCTTAAAATCTTACGTGTCTTTTCTGCAGAAAAATAAGATTGAATATATGAAGAGATAAAAATAAGTGTTCCTAATAAGATAATGATTTTAATTACATCATAGACGAAAAATGTGAGACTACTAAAAAGTAGTGTATCTTCATTAAGCCCAATGACATCTTTAAAGAACCACTTCACAAGTGAATCTAACCATGTCATCTTAAGTAAAAGATCATTAACTCCTATAAAGAAATTTTTCATATGGCGCACGTCGAATCTAAATGATGAAATGATTCAATAAACTGACTGATTGAATCTAAAACTTCTTTATTCACCGTATATTTAATCATATTGCCATCACGAAATGAAGATGTAATTTTTGCATCCGTTAAGATCCCTAAATGATATGAAAGTGTAGGTTGCTTAATATCGAGTTTATCGATTAACATACAGCCACACAGTTCACCCTTCAAAAGTAATTTAATAATTTTTAATCTGTTTTCATCAGATAGTGCTTTAAACAATAAAGCCATTTCTTTTTCCATAATCTCACCTATATATTGATATCCATCTATATTGATACTTATCTATATTGTATCACCATTTATATGATTTTCCATTCTCTTTTGACATTATTTACAATCACTTACTGAAAATTTTCATACCATTCTTTTACGATAGTAAATAGCAATTCAATTAAGATTGAAAACATCAATCTTGGTGTATAATGATTATAGAAAACGCTTTTAGGAGACTTAATAAATGAAAATAACTGTACTGCATGACAAACACCTAGCGTTGAACGCAAAAATGATTGAATATGCTGGTTTCCATATGCCAGTGTCCTATACCGGGATAACAGAAGAGCATCTTGCTGTTCGTACAGGTATGGGCATTTTTGATGTTTCACACATGGGTGAATTTCTTGTTGAGGGCAAAGATGCTCTATCGTTTGTAAACTATTTAGTGACAAATAACATCACTGAAGACACTGCAAAAGTAACTTATACTTTAATGTGTGATGAAAACGGATTTGTTGTTGATGACTTACTTGTTTATGTGATCAATCATAAAAAAGTTTTACTTGTCGTCAATGCTGGTAACATTGATAAAGATTATGCTTGGGTCGAAAAACAAGCAAAAGCTTTTAATGTCACAACACGTAACGTTTCTGAAGATTTCGCACAAGTCGCCATTCAAGGTCCAGAAGCTGAAAAACACATTGAAAAGATTACAGGTGCTACAGGTAGCGATTTATCATTCATGACCTACAAAGTGATACCCTTTGGTTCAGGCCATGTCATCTTCTCTCGCACCGGTTATACAGGTGAAGATGGATTTGAAGTCTATGGTAAACCAGAACTTATTTCACAGATTTGGGATAAAGCGATTAGTGAAGGTGCTGTTCCCTGTGGTCTAGGATCAAGAGATACACTTCGTTTTGAAGCTAATCTTCCACTCTATGGTCATGAAATCAGTGAAACGATTAACCCGATTGAAGCAGGCTTAAATTTCGCCGTTAAACTCGATAAAAACTTTATTGGTAAAGATGCTCTCGTCGCGTATAAAGCTGCTCCAAAACGGAAAGTCGTCGGTATTGAACTACTTGAACGCAATATCCCACGTCATGGATATCAAGTTCTAAAAGATGATCAAGTGGTTGGTGTTATTACGACGGGTTATCTACTTCCAAATGTAACTACTCCCGTAGCATGCGCATTAATCGACATTAAATATCAAGACATTGGAACAGAACTCTTCGTTCAAATTAGAAATAACTTAGTCCCTGCAAAAGTAAGAAATAGAAAATTCTATACAAAGAAATATAACAAATAGGAGGATTTACACATGAATATTAAAGAAGGATTACTCTACAGTGCAAGCCATGAATGGGTGAAAGTTGAAGGAAATATCGCTCTAGTTGGTATTTCTGACCACGCACAACACGCATTAGGTTCAGTCGTATTTATCGAATTACCAAAAGTTGGAAAATCCGTTAAAAAAGGTGATGCAATGGGTGCTGTTGAATCAGTTAAAGCAGCTTCTGATGTCTATACTCCAATTTCAGGTAAAATCCTTGAAGTCAATAAAGATTTAGAAGGAAACCCAGAATTATTAAATGATGACCCATATGGATCATGGATTGCTAAAATCGAATTATCAAACGTTGAAGAAGTAAAATCATTATTAAGTCCAAAAGATTACGCTCCATATTGCGAGGAATAATCTATGCATAAATATCTACCCCACACCAGGGAAGATATTGATGAAATGCTCAAGGTCACGGGTGCTAATTCCATCGATGACCTCTTCTCATCAATACCCAAGAAATTAAGATTAACAAAGCCTTATCAAATTCCAAGTCAATTATCTGATCAAGCGTTAACTACTCATATGCAAAAACTTGCAGATGAAAATAAGCAACTCGTTATTTTTAGAGGTGCTGGTGCTTATGATCACTATACACCATCGATTGTTAAATCCTTGATTAGTCGTCAAGAGTTTTTAACGTCGTATACACCTTATCAACCTGAAGTTGCACAAGGAACACTACAATACATTTTTGAATACCAAACCATGGTTTGTGAACTTACAGGCATGGATGTATCAAACGCATCGATGTATGATGGTTCTACTGCTACTGCTGAAGCGATGTTTATGGCACATGCACAAACCGAAAAAGATACGATTTTAGTCTCTGAAACCGTAAACCCAAGAACGATTGAAGTCATTAAGACTTATGCACATTATAGACATTTAAATGTGAAAGTAATTCCTGCAAAAGATGGTGTTACTGACTTAAACCAAGTAAAACATCATATCGCTGATACGATGGGTCTTATCGTTCAAAATCCAAACTACTTCGGTATCATTGAAGATTATGAAGGATTTGCAGATGTTGTTCATGAAGCAGGTGGTATGTTTATCATGAACAGTGAAGGTCAAGCATTAAGTATGATTAAAACTCAAGGTGAATATGATGCCGATATCGCATGTGGCGATCTTCAATCCTTAGGCCTTCCTCTTTCATTTGGTGGTGCATACTTAGGATATCTTGCAACCAAGATGAAGTATGTAAGAAAAATGCCAGGTCGTATTTGTGGTGTAACAACTGATCTTGATGGAAAACGTGCATTCGTTTTAACACTTCAAGCAAGAGAACAACACATCAGACGTGCGAAAGCTAATTCAAACATTTGTTCAAACCAATCTTTAATGGCATTAGCTGTAACCATCTATTTATCTACAATGGGTAAAGAAGGTTTAGTTAAGGTTGCGAATGAATCGATGAAAGGTGCTCACTATTTGTACCAAAAATTACTTGAAACAAAGAAATTCGAAATCGTCTATACAAAACCATTCTTCAAAGAATTTGTCTTAAAAGCTAAGTTTGATACCAAAGCATTTGATAATCTCTGTATCAAACAAGGTATTTTAGGACCACTTCCTGTCGGTGATGACCAATTACTCTTTGCAGTCACAGAGAAGAGAACGACCCAAGAGATGGACGAACTCGTTAGAATGGTGGTGAACTTCTGATGAAATACTATAATAAAATGATCTTTGAATTATCGAAGAAAGGTCGTATCGGTTTTAACGTTGAAGAAAAGAATCTTCCAGAAGTCGAACTTCCCAAAAACTTATTAAGACAAGAAAAAGCTGATCTTCCCGAAGTCTCAGAACTTGATGTCGTTAGACATTTCACGAATGTTAGCCAAAAGAACTTCGGTGTTGAAAATGGATTTTATCCATTAGGATCTTGTACGATGAAGTACAATCCTAAAATCAATGACGAACTTGCTACATTACCTGGATTTGCAAATATACATCCCTTGCAACCTGTTGAAACCATTCAGGGATTACTAAAGATCTATTATTCTCTTCAAGAAATGCTTTCTGAAATTTCAGGATTAAAAGCATATTCATTAAACCCATTTGCAGGTGCTCATGGTGAGTTAGCAGGTCTCATGGTTATTAAAGCTTATCATGAAAAGAATAAAGACTTTAAACGCAATAAGATTATTATTCCTGATTCAGCACATGGAACAAACCCAGCATCAGCAACCGTTTGTGGATTTGAAACTGTTGAAATCAAGTCAAATCCTGATGGAACTGTTAATCTAGAAGCATTAAAATCTGTTTTAAACGATGAAATCGCTGGTCTTATGTTAACTAATCCAAATACAGCTGGTGTCTTTGAAAAAGATATTACTGAAATTGCGAAACTTGTCCATGAAGCAGGCGGATTACTCTATTATGATGGAGCAAACCTTAACGCTTTAGTTGGTAAAGCTAAACCTGGTGATATGGGATTTGATATTACACATATCAATCTCCATAAGACCTTCTCTACACCACATGGTGGTGGTGGTCCTGGTTCAGGCCCAGTTGGCGTTTGTGAAAAACTTGTTGAGTTTTTACCAAATCCAGTTGTCAGAAAGAAAAATGATTACTATTACTTAGACCAAGCAAATGATTCAATCGGTGCTTTAGGATTATTCTATGGTAATGCTTCTGTTTATTTAAGAGCTTATGTCTACATCATGACATTTGGTAAAGAGCATCTTTCCAATATCGGACCGATGGCTGTTCTAAATGCAAACTACGTCAAAGATTCTTTAAAAGATCTCTTTGAACTTCCCATTGATGGGCACTGTCTCCATGAATTTGTTTTTGATGGATTAAAAGACCAATCAACCGGTGTTAAAACACTTGATATCGCAAAACGTCTTTTAGATTACGGCTTCCATGCACCAACGATTTATTTCCCACTCATTTTCAGTCAATCCATGATGATTGAACCTACTGAAGGTGAATCCAAAGAAACATTGGATGAATTTATTGATGTCATGCGAAAGATTGTTCAAGAATCGATAGAAACACCAGAGCTTGTGAAGACTGCACCTCATCAAACCATCGTTAAGAGACTTGATGAAGCCAAAGCTGCAAGACAACCAATTGTTAAATTTAAAGATATTAAATAAAGGCGAAATTTTCGCCTTTTTTTCTTTACTTTATCACACATAACTCAATATAAATCATGATATAATGACCGTGACATATTTCTAAGGAGTCTACACATTTGAAAAACCTGATCCAAAACAAGTATTTATTTCCTATTTCGCTTCTCGTTTTAGTTCTGTTAGCTTTTATCATTGATTCACCCAAAGAGATTTATCTTGGTTTAATTGAAATCTTGAAAAGTCCTTCCGTTTTAGTCTCTGATTACTTAAGAATTGGTGGATTAGGTGCTTCACTCGTGAACGTCAGTTTAACGTTACTCATCACGTATATTCTTATCTTAGTGCTTAAATTAAAACTAACTGGTCCTATTTTTGCAGGACTCTTAACCATTGCAGGATTTGCTTTCTTCGGTAAGAACTTTTTAAATATTATTCCTATTTATGCTGGAATCTATTTAAACGCTAAATTCCAAAAAGTACCTTTTAAATCATTAATCATTGTTTTACTTTTTGCTACTGGGATTGCACCGATTGTATCGTATTTAATCTTTGGTACAGGTTGGGATTACTTCATAAGTATTCCTGCTGGAATTCTTGTTGGAGTTCTCTCAGGTTTTCTTCTTCCCATTATGTCTGTCCATATGCTTAGATTTCATAAAGGTTACAACCTTTACAATATCGGATTTACCATGGGAATTTTATCATTTCTTTATTCAGCTATCTTAAGAGGTGTCTTCAAACTTGATCTCTTCATCTTTGATTCATCGACATCTGAAGTGTATCATTATGAATTATTGATTATAACTATCATATTCTCTATTCTTTTTATTATCTTAGGATTACTTAGAAATCCAAAAGCATTCAAAGATTACCCTGTTATTCTAAAAAGTTCAGGTCGCCTAGTTTCTGATTTCATGCGTGATGGCAAAGAAGAAATCACGATGATTAACGTCGGCATCATGGGTTTAATCTCGATTTTGTTTACTGTCGTTCTTAATATTCAAATCAATGGTCCTGTCATCTCTGGTATTCTAACAGTCATGGGGTTTGCTGCATTTGGTAAACATCCTAAAAACTCAATTCCTGTCATGTTAGGTGCATCCCTATGGTTCTTAATTACACGATGGACAGGAGGTACTCCTTCTACTGGTCTGCAGATTGGAGTTCTCTTTGTAACTGCGATTGCACCAGTCGCTGGACGTCATGGTTTCTTTGTAGGACTTCTTGCAGGATTCATCCATGTGTTATTTACACCGATTACTTATCCATTTCAAGGTGGATTCGACCTTTATAATAACGGGTTTGCTGCTGGTTTTGTTGCAGCCATCATCGTACCAATCTTTGATTTCATTCGAAAAGATAAAGTGGAGGAAGATTAATGAAGACAAAACAAGACATGAAAATAGCTTCACAGATTATTCAAGAATTATCGCTCTTTCTATTCTTTCATAATTATCAACATTTCGATATTTCTTTTGAAGAAATAGAATTTGAAGAAACCTATACGCTTAAACTTAAAT
>JAEWVV010000107.1 GCA_023458995.1 Bacillota bacterium | reverse complement strand
ACCTAAAGCAGCCCATACTCCTACGGTTAAGTATCTTAAAAAGTCAAAGAAGATTTCATCTGGAAAAACAAGTTTTAAACCCTCTTTAAATCCAAATGCAATCCCTAAACCTAAAATGACTTTAATCACTTGAATCCACCAAACGGCTTTAACATCATAACCTACATATTTCTTTTCAACATAATAGCCTATTGCAAATCCGATGAAACCACCAGCAGCAATATAAACATCATGATTTCTAAAGAAGAATAGTGCAATGATAAACAGTGGTACAAGCATTAACGTATAGACGTGTTCATCGTCACCCATCTTATCAATTAATTTAAACGCGAGATAAGATAAACCTAAAGCAATACCTAAACCCACAATGACATCACTTAAAAAGTGTTGACCTAAGTAAAGTCTAGAGAAAGGCACTAAAATAACGATGAACCATGCAACATACTTTAACCATTTATATTTCGTAGTTTTGCTGGCATGGAAAATAGTATACCCTAGTACACCAGCGGATTGAGCATGACCTGAAGGAAATGAATAACCTGTTGTTCTCCATGCCTCTTCAGAACTTACTCCAGGATAATAGTAGGGCCTGATTCGTTTAAAAATGCTTTTTAAACCTGTATTGACCACTGCACTCATCATAAATGCAAAAGCGAAACGATGAGCAAACCGTTTATCTATCGTCCAATAGATGATTGCTACAATACCAATAAAGACAATTTGATCACCCAATTGCGTAATCCAGTAAAAGAGTTGATCAAACACCGGGTTTCTAAAACTTTGAATCCACTTGATGATTTCTAATTCCATGTAACTACCTCTTTGATTTTAAGTTCTTCCTCTTTGGATATAAAGATATGTTGATGACCTTCTTCACGGTACCAGTTTTTGCCATCAAAGATCTTCATCTCAATAAGTTTTTCAATCATTTGTTTCATCATTAAATAGCCATAATTCGATTTGTATTTGACATCACTTGGTTTAAAATCAAGAATATCAATCATGGTAAATGAGAAAAGTTTTTTCGCTTCCAAATTAATTAATGTCATATCATCTTTTGCATATGCTTTCGGGTGAAATCTTCCATCGATTGGTACAGCGATGATGATATTACATCCCTGTTCTAAAAGAGGTCTGATTGGACAGTTATCGACTGTTCCACCGTCCACAAAAAATTCTTCATCAATTTCAGTTGAACCAAATAAGACTGGAATCGATGCTGATGCGAGTGTAGCTTTGTAAGGATCTTCAACTTCATTCAAATGGAAAACTTCTTTTTCCATACGATGGAGTAAAACTTGATCAATCATGCTTCTTTTTCTAATTTTAGCAGCTGTCACATATCCTTGAATTTTACTTTCTCTAATTTCAGATAATGATACTTGCTCACAGAGTTTTTGATACATATCCTTTAAACTAAATAAACCTACACGATCAAATTTAAGTTTTTCTAACTTATGACCATAAATATCTGAGTTATTAATCATTTCCCATACTTCAAGCATACGTTCATAAGAAAGTTTTGCCATCACCATGAGTGTGTTAATCGCACCAATTGATGTGCCTGAAATATGTTCAATTTCATGTAAAATACCTGCTTCTTCAAGTGCTCTAAGTACACCGATTTGATAAGATCCTCTCGCTCCGCCTCCACCTAAGACAAGACCGATTTTAGGTTTCATCATGTCACCTTCTATTCAGTAATTTTTTTAGACGCATCTCTTGATCTTTTTCTTTAAGCGTTTCACGCTTGTCGTAGTCTTTCTTACCTTTTGCTAGACCAACTTCGAGTTTTGCTAAACCTTCTTTTAAGTAGATTTTAAGTGGAACTAAGGTGTAACCTTGTTCTCTTGTTTTTGCGAATAATCTCAAGATTTCTTTTTTATGTAAAAGTAGCTTTCTTGGTCTTGTTTCTTCATGATTAAAACGATTTGAAAAATCATATTTTGCAATGTGCATATTATGCACAAAAGCTTCGCCATCTTTGATGGTGACGAATGAATCATTCACGGTTACTTTACCTTGTCTAATTGATTTAATTTCGCTACCTAAAAGCTTTAAGCCTGCTTCAACAGATTCCTCGATGAAGTAATCATGCCTTGCCTTTTTGTTTTGAGCGATAAGTTTCATGGCTTATATCCTTCTTGTTTTTCTTTTTATCGATGATTTTAAAATCCATTTTCTTTTGTGCGAGATCAACGTCTAAAAGTTCAACTTTAATCGCATCTCCTAAACGATATCTTTTACCTCTATTACCAACGAATGTTAAATTTGCTTCATCATACATATAGTAATCATCTAAAACACGTAGTGGCACAAATCCTTCAATACCATTGATTAATTTAACAAACATACCCGATGGCATCATCTGAGAGATAATCGCTTTAAAATGGTTTCCAATCTTATCATTCATATATTCACATGATTTAAGTTTAGATACGTCACGTTCCATTTGAATGGCTTTACGTTCTTGATCTGAAGTGTGCTGGGCAACTTCAGCCATAATTTCTTCAAAATGGTAGACATCCTTTTTATAGTTCTTCGCTTCACCTAAAACGAACTTATGAATTAAACGATGAACCATTAAGTCTGGATATCTTCTGATCGGTGAGGTGAAATGCGTGTAAAATCTAGCACCTAAACCGTAGTGAGGTGATAGTATTTCACTGTATTTCGCTTTTTGCATCGCACGAAGTAAAAGCATATGAACAACATACTGATACGGTGTGCTTGCTGTATGTTCAGTTAACACCTGAAGTGGTTTAGGATTTCCAAGTTGTTTTAAATTAACTGGAAAACCAAGTTTTGCAACGGTCTGTAATGCAAGTTTTAGTTTGATTGGATCTGGTTGTTCGTGAATACGATAAAGCGATGGTAAATTCGCATGGAACATATGAAACGCAACCGTTTCATTTGCCATCAGCATAAATGATTCAATTAATTCTTCAGCTTCATCTGTCTTTCTTTCGTAGACGTCTAAGACTCTACCTTTAGAATCGACAACAAATCCAAGTTCTGATGATTCAAATTCGATTTCACCACGTTTTTTACGAATTTGTTTTAACTTTTGAGAAAGTTCATTCATGTTGGTTAACATTTCTTCAATCTTACGATCACCAAGAGGTTTATTATGGAGTAAGAATGCGTTAACTTCATCATAATTCATACGTCTATTTGACTTGATAAATGATTTTTGAATATCGTATGAAATCACTTTTCCTGTGATATTTAATTCCATGATGCAAGATAATGTGAGTTTAACTTCATCAGGATTAAGAGAACACCAGTCATTGGATAACTTATGGGGGAGCATTGGAATCACTCGGTCCGCTAAATAAGAAGATGTTGAACGTCTATAGGCTTCATCATCTAAAGGAGTTCCTTCTTTTACATAGTGTGAGACATCTGCGATATGAACACCTAAGGTATACTTCTCATCCTTAAACGTTAAACTGATCGCATCATCTAAGTCTTTCGCATCTTTACCATCGATCGTAATAATGAATTCTTCTGTTAAATCAAGTCTTTCCTTCATTTCTTGTTCAAAATCGATTTTGATATCATGAATGCTTTTCATGACTTCTTCACTAAATGTTTGCGGCCAATCATAAGATGCAACAATCTTTAATGTATTAATATCAGGGTCATTCACATGACCAATAATTTTCTTTACTTTCGCATAAACTGCAAACTTATCAATCGATTCAACTTCAAGCATCACAACGTGACCTAAAACAAGATCACCGAATTCTTCAACTTCAAGTCTTCGATCGATATATGTATCAGGTTCAAAAAATAAACCGCGTTTTGTTTTATTGACTGTTGCAACCACTAAAGATAACGCACGTTTAACGATATAAACAATACGTGGTTCAACACCTTCTTTAACTAAAACGATATCATCGTGCATCGCATCCATCATATCGCGTTGTTCAAGATAAATATCTTCTAATTCCTGTCTTAAAAAACCAAACGTTTTCTTATGGTCTAATCGACCAATCAAAATATCTGGTTTTAAGATGTAAAAAGGGTCCTCATACATTAAATATGTATATTCTGTCAAATCTAAATCCCCTAAAATGTCTTTATTTAATTTTCGTGTTCGTTGTTCATAAAACTGTAAATAGATGTTTTTCATGGCTTTACCTCGATTGTATTATATCATGAATAGCATGCCCTTGACTGTATCAAAAAAGCGATTTGCATCGCTTTATTGATAAAATACTTCAAGATTAATTTCTTCTGATTGATCCATTAACATCTTTCTTTCAATGAGGGAAGCAGGGTTTTTATAACGCTGTGGAATTTGATGATAGAGAATACTATATCCGTTTAACTTAATGTCTTGTTTTCCAACACGGTAAGTCAAGTTGATCTTTTTCCCATTGAAATGGTAAATCACATTTAATCCATCCATAGATTTTGGTAATGCAGGATGAATGACTAAATCTCCATGATAAGAACTAATACCTAAAATATTGGTGATCAATTGATTGGTGTATATACCAGGTCCAGATGAATAAAGTCTCCATCCACCTTTGACCTTGATTTCTCCAGTGCGAATGAGTTCAAACTGATCTTTTGCTTGATAACGAACCATAAACCACGCATCAGAACTCGAGAAATACATGTTTGCTTGGCGGTAATAAGCCGTTTTAATACGTTTACGTAATTGAATAGGGTTAATCGTAAATAAGCCTTGGTAAGCGTCATCAGCGTGTCCTATTTTAGCCATAGCTTCGACATATCTGATGTGTGCATGCACATACTGCAACCCTATTTCTCTACCGAAGTTCGCTGCCGTTTCAGCTCTTTGGAAGTATGTATTTTTACCACCTTGATAAGCAACTGCTGTATTCATGAGGCGAACACCATCAGGATGTTTTAAATATTTATCAATGATTTCTACATAATTTTTCACTTTAGCAGGTGTTGCAAGTTCTGCAATCATCGAACGTGTAAAGGGGAGTAACCGGTATTTTAGACCAGTTTTCTGATCTCTAGGATGTAAGAGATACGTTTTTTGATCATTATCAAAGACGACGAATCCAGAAGGAATCTCATCAACAATAATATGTTCTTCATAGTTTTTAACGATGTTTAAATTTAAAGTTTTTAAATCTTTTGCATAAGATGGATAAACATCTATTATCTCATCTGAAAACACTCTAATTGCTTCATAGAGTAATGCTACTGTCCAACCTGAAACCATCTTTTGTGTGAGTTCATGATTTGCTGGTTGTAGAGTATCATCCCAGTCACCACCACCATAACGAGGTAAATAAGTATTTGGGATAAAAGACTTAATAATCGTTTGAATCTGTTTTTCAACGTGTGATAAGAGACTTACATTTTCAGTAAATTGATTCTTTTCAAATGACATATAACCAATACGTTCATTTAGAATTTGAATATCGCCTGTTGCTCTTAAATAGTAAGCAAGAGCTCTTAAAGGCCACACAATGACATCCCCATGGGATTCATGTGCTTGAATTTGGTAGTACTTATCAAACATATACCATTGAGGAAAATCACCATTTTCAATGAACTGGCGACTATAAACTTTTAAAAGAATTTCTCGTACTAAATCATAATGTCCTGTTGCCATAAAGTATTCGATTGGTCCTTGGCAGACATCACGTGTTCCCCATGCAGCACCATTATATTGTTCAAGACCATGGGGTGATGAATAATGGACCATCGCGTTATGGGTATACCAATATGTCGTATGCATTAAAATGTTTAATTCATCTTGGTGATCCTTATGACTTAACTCTAAATGATTTGAAAATGATTCGATGAATTCGATACTCTTCTTACTTGATTCATCCGGATCTAGTGTGTTGATAGGCTCAAAGGAATCTTTGAATGTTGCTTGCAAGTTGAGTGTTAAGCCTAGAACTTGGTCATACTTCATCAGTAATAGCCCATGCTGAGGAGTTATATGAAATGCGACTTGTTCAGAAATGATTTCAAATGGTTCTTCGCTTGTTACTTTGTATTTGAGTGAAGGATATGCATTTGCCATCATCGAATCTTTAGGTATCTCAAACAAAATCGAACTTAGTTCTTTTGTATAAGTAATATCATACATATGTTCATTAGCTCCCATAACGATTTGAGAGCTAATGATTAAATCATAGGCTTTATTCGATTTTGATGTTAATTTTAGTGTTTGCTGTAAATGAATAGCATCAACCAATGAATCAATCGTAATGACATCATCTTCTAAGACATAAACCCATTTCGTCGATAAAGCATTCATCACATAATAAGAAGGTAAACCAAGGAGATGGTATTGATTCTTATATTTAAGATAAATACGTTGTCCTGATATCTTTTGAACATTTAAAGGATTTCTTAAATCCCCTAACAATTTATTAAAACTTGTATTTCCCAAAACAACGTGTGAATTAAAGACACCAAACATCCAGTTGGTGGTTGCCATGACATTTTCACTGACATGCATCACATCCCCATGAACCATTAAATGTCCATGTTGTCTTTCGACAAGTAATTCTTTTTGCTTCGTCACGATATGATCATGTGTTGGTGTGAAAAATGAGAGTAGTCCATGTTCATCTTCTTCAACTTGATCCATGACTGGATATTCCTTAAAAAGATCATTTTTACGAATTTCAAGACCACTTAGCACTCTTGTTGAATTTAGAAGTGCGTGATCTGATACATTTTTATCAACGTTAATGATCAGTTCATGATGTTTTTCATCTAATGTGACTGGATATGGCTTTTCAATAACACCTTCAAAATTGGGATCATAGTACGCATAGAAATGAATACCATTTACACCACTATTTAAAATCATCTTTTCACTTTGTAATGCAAAATAAGAAAACTCATATTGATAAATCTTAGACTCTAAAGATTCCTTTAAAAGGACTTCAGGAATGGATGTATCTTTATAAGATAACCCGAAGAACTGAAAACCGTCAGTGGAATAGGCGACATTTTTCGTGTATGAACCTACCTGCAAGAATTGTGTTCTACCCTGGTTTTGACGTGCACAAAGTGTATATCCGTTTTCATCTTGATAGGATTTGTAGTCGATATATTGTACAGTATAAGGTTCACTGTTTAAGACACTCCATTTGGATGTAATTGCAACATCTTGTCCGTATATGACATCAACAACCTTTTTGTCATAAGATGAAAGATAGACAGATAGATCAAACTTAAACTTAGAAACGCTCATCACTACTTCATAGTAAACACCTTCAAAAGTTCCACGATAAAACGCTTTTTGATCTTCAAGCAAAAAAGTGGAAGGTGAATGTTTTCCCATGAGTGGTGTAAACTTGATAGTTTGATCTTCATGAACTCTTAAATAAAGATTCATGGCACTTCCATCCACTAAGTTACCATTTAATAGATTGATTTGAAAATCTTCATAGATAATGTTAAAGATATCACCAGTTTCAAATAACTGAACTTTAATACCACCATCTGTTAATTGTTTGAGTCGTAATGTGTTTGAAAGAATCACATCAATCACCCTTTCTTAAGTTCTAATTTAAGCGTTGAAACATCTTTAGCATTCGGTCCAACCATGATATCAAACATACCTGGATCAAGAACTTTATGTCCTTGGTCATCATAATAACTTAAATCATTCGTTGTTATCTTGAATGTTAGCTTCTTTGTTTCATTTGGTTTTAAATCAATTTTTTTGAACTGTTTTAATTCTTTGACAGGTCGTGCAATTTTTGCAACTAAGTCTCTGATAAAGAGCATGACCGTTTCTTTCCCTGTAAAATTTCCTGTGTTAGTAATATCAAGAGATAGTAATACATGTTCATGTGCATACATTTCATGTTGATTCATATGAATATTTTTATAAGCAAATATTGTATAAGACTTACCTTCACCAAAAGTATAAAGAGGTTCATTTGGTATATCTAAATAATGAGATGTATATTCATTATGTCCACCTACTTGATAAGGTCTTCCTGTACTTAAATGATTATAGTAAACAGGAATTTGTCCTTCAGTAACCGGGAAACTCATCGGAAGTTTTCCTGATGGATTAACCGTACCATAAAGAATATCCACTAAAGCTTCATGATGTCTTGAACCTAAGAACCATGCATAAATTAACGCATCTGACTTCGTAAACTTATCTAGTATAAGTGGTCTACCTGCGGTGATGATGGTCACTGTTTTTTTAGCAATATTCTTGATATGACTAAAAAGATCTTCTTGAACTTTAGATAATCTGATGTATCCTTTACTGTGTGCTTCACCAGATTCTCTAAAGTGTTCACCAAGTGCAAGGATCACAACATCTGCTTCTTTAATTAGATTAATCTCATGTTCCTGATACGTATTAAAATCAGGATTAGATAAACAAATTGTAACATCAACGCCTTGGTTCTTTAAGGCTTCATTAAGCGATTTATTAAGATCATTATTACCATGCCATGACCAAGGACCATTCGTTTCTTTAGAGGTTGCATAAGGTCCAACCAACGCAACTTTCATCTTTGATTTAAGTGGTAACAGATTGTTATTTTCTAACAAAACAATTGACTCATGACTTACTTTTAAAGCAGCATCTAAATGTTCTTTTGAACGAACAAGTTTTTCTTCACGTGAAGTGCTTGCTCCCTTATAGGGATGATCAAATAAACCAAGTTCTTGTTTTAAATCAAGGATACGAAGAACTGCTTCATCGATTAACTTCATATCAACAGTTCCTGAATCTGATAATTCTTCTAAATGTCTTATATAACAACTTGAAGCCATCTCAATATCAAGACCAGCATCAATTCCCAGTTGTGCAGCTTCTTTATCATCTTCAGCGCATCCATGTGCTAGAATTTGATGAAGGGAATCATAGTCACTAATCACTACACCTTTAAACTGATAAAGGTCTCTCAGTAAGTCTCTGAGTAAAAAACGATTTACAGTCGCAGGTATACCTTCAATGACATTAAATGATGTCATCACAAGTTTAGCACCAGCTTCAATAGCACTTCTATAACCACTTAAATAATAGTTATGCATTTGAACACGTGAGAGATCAACGGTGTTATAATCTCTACCTGCTTCTGATGCTCCATACCCTGCAAAATGTTTTACACATGCTGCAAGTGTATCTTCTTGTTTAAGATCATTTGTTTGAAAACCAGTGACGCTTGCTTTTGTCATCACTTCATTTAAGTAAGGATCTTCTCCAAAGGATTCAACGACTCTTCCCCATCTGGGGTCTCTGACTAAATCAGCCATCGGTGCAAACGTAACATGGATACCTGCAGTGGATGCTTCTACTGCAGAAATCCTTGAAGCTAATCTAACAAGTTCTCCATTAAATGAACTAGCTAGAGCAAGCGGAACAGGAAAAATTGTTTCATAACCATGGATAATATCAGCCATGAAAATAAGCGGAATTCCTAAACGACTCGTTTTTAAATAACGTTCTTGAACTGCAATCATTTCTTTTGCATTTCCAATACCAAGTACCGAACCCGCATGAAAGATTTCTTTTTGTGTGAGTCCTAAATCTTTGACTTCTCCAAAGATTAAAGCATTTATATGTTCAATGAAAAAGAATGGTGCGATTTGCATCATTTGTCCAACTTTTTCTTCAAATGTCATTTGTTGTAATAATTTTTTAGTGTCCAAAAAGATTCTCCTTCATATCATTTAATACAATGTTTCGGTGGACTTCTTTTCCACCTTCATGTCCTGCATTTGGATAACGATAAATCATTTTTTGACTCGTGATTTTTTCATATGCCATCATGAAATAGGATTCAGGACAAATATCATCTCTACCACCCACAGATACTAAAACGGGTGTTTTAATCCATGGTGCAAGATGTACTAAATCAACATATTGCATGTTTGCTATAACTTTCTCACGATCTAATATATTCTCTTTTACATAATTTTCAATTTCTTTAATCGAACCATTCTTCGTATCCATACGTCCTCTAAAGTAACTGTATGAGGGGACATCTGCATAGCATTTATAAACATCCGTTAGTGCAGCAAGCACTAATACGATTCCGCCACCTTGAGATGCTCCATAAAGAATGATTTGATTGGGTAAAACGAAATCAAGTGTTTTAACTAGATTAACAAGTTGAATTCCATCTTGATAAACATGTTTCATGTAGTAATCTTCTTTTTCTAGAAGTCCATGTGTCATCAGTCTATGGTCACCTGACTTATAGGGATAACTATCTTTAGATAAACCTTGTTGACCTCTGATATCAATTGTAAATACGTTCATTCCAAGTGTATAGAAATCGAGATAATCTTTAGGTTCTCCTTTATGGTAGTTATAACCATGAAAACAGAGGACTGTAGGTCTTCTTAAATCATCGTGTTTTAAATAAAAACCATGAATTTTTTCTCGTTTCGCACCTTGATAATGAAAATAACCGATTTCATTGATATCATCTTTTGTTTCTTTATGCGTTACATGAAATGCATAGGGCACAAGTCGCATTTCATGAAACGCTTGTTTCCAGTAGACTTCAAAGTCATCTGGTCTTTTATCTAATTTAGGTGTTAACATGATTCTCTTAAGATAAACTGTCCTTCAGGATGCCCTATATCTTTAGACTTTTGTCCACTCACGAGTTGAATGAGTGCTCCAGCTACTTGTTTACCCCAGTTTAAGTGATCAATACCAATGGTTGATAATCTTGGTGTGATATATTCATCTAAAATGATGTTATCAAAACCTGCAACTCCAACATCACTTGGAATTTTAATGCCACCTTTTTTTAAAGCTTGCATGAGACCAATCGCGGATTCATCATTTCCACAATAAACAAAATCTGGACGATCTTTCATATTGATTAAATCTAAACCAGCTTGAAAACCACCTTGAATCGTGAAATCACCTTGAAAATAGGTATGAGGAAGGTTATTTTCCTCTAAAGCTTGCTTAAAGCCATCATAACGGTGATTATTATTATAAGCATCAAGAGGACCAGAAAGATAAGCCATCTTTTTATATCCTTTTTTTATCATCTCTAACATGAACCGGTAAACAAGCCCTTCGTTATCAATAATGGATGAATAAATATTGTCACCTATAAGTTTACGATCAAGAACATAAAGAGGGTGTCCATGGTTTGCATAATTGATTAACACTTCATCAGAAAGCTGACTATCAAAGATAATCGCCCCATCAACTTGTCTTTCATTTAAAAGGTTTGCAGAAGCTTTACCAGAACTAACAACGATATTAAAGTTGTTTTCTTGGAGTTTTTGTCTAATACCTTCTAGGACATCTGAGAAAATAGGACCTGCGAACCCATAGACAAAAACACCAATATTGCCTGTTCTTTTTGTCTTTAAGTTTCGTGCAATCCCGTTGGGATAATAATTGAGTTCACGTGCAGCATTCATAATTCTTTCTTTGGTATCTGGGTGTACATTGGGTTGATTGTTGAGTGCATAAGATGCCGTAGAAATTGAAACGCCAGCAAGTTTTGCCACATCTTTAATGGTTGGCATAAAAATCATCTCCCATCTCAAATATGCCTGTGTAATAGGGTGATAGTTTAGTTAGACCTGATAGAACAATAGTTTCATCATTTGTAATCAATGTTTTCTTAATGTTGAAGGCTGATAAATCAATCACTTCTTCTTGATCACTAAATGAACCAATAACTAATACCCTTTGATGATTATTCTTTCTTTCATAGATGAATAGTTTGGGATGGTTTTCAAGATGGAGAATAAATGTTCCTTCATGAAAGATATCCATTTCTTTTCTAAGTTTTAATAAACGCTTATAGTACTGATAAACACCACTTAAATCACTCACATCATTTTTAGCATTAATGCTTAAGTAATTCGGGTTGATTTTTAACCATGGTTTACCTTTGGTAAAACCAGCATTAATTGAATCATCCCATTGAAATGGTGTTCTTGAATTATCTCTACTCTTTTGATAGATCGACTCCATGATTTTCTCTTCACTCCAACCTTGATCTTTCAAAATGGTGTAGATATTTTTGGTTTCAATATCTTGATAATCAGAAATGGAATTAAACTTAACACCAGTCATCCCGATTTCTTCACCTTGATAAACGTAAGGTGTTCCTTGCATACCGTATAAGATAGTTGCAAGCATCTTAGCTGATTCTATACGATAGGTCTCACTACCATAACGTGTAACAACTCTTGGTTGATCGTGATTGGATAAGAAGAGTGAATTCCATCCCTTGTCATAAAGTGATTGTTGGAGTTTAGTAAATGTTTTTTTAAACTCAACTAAATCAAGTTTTTTCAAAACCCATTTACCTTGTCCTGGTACTTCATCAAGACCAACATGAGCAAACTGGAAGATCATGGATAATAATGGATGATCTATTTTGGTAATTTCTATTTGTCTTTCAACTGATAAACCAGGCATTTCACCCACGGTCATGATATCTCTACCTTTAAAGCACATGTCATTTAATTCACTTAAATATTCATTTAAATAAGGACCATCTGAAAGTTGGTAGTTAAAAACATCTTTTCCGATTAAATCAATCACATCAAGTCTAAAACCATCAATACCCATATCAAGCCATGTATTTACAATCGTATAGATATGTTTTCTTAACTCTGGGTTTTGCCAGTTTAAATCAGGTTGACGTTTGCTAAATAAGTGAAAATAGTACTGTTTCGTATTTTCATCATAAGTCCAAGCTTTTCCACCAAAGACAGAACCGATATTAGTTTCAGTATCAGACCAAATATAGTAATCACGATACGGATTATCTTTAGATTTTCTTGCTTCTTTAAACCAGATATGTTCTTCCGATGTATGATTAACGACTAAATCCATAATGAGTCTCATCTTTCTTTGATGAACTTCTTTAATGAGTTGTTTCATATCATCCATCGTACCAAAGATCGGATCGATACTTAAGTAGTCAGAAATATCATACCCATTATCATCCATTGGTGATTTATAGACTGGTGATAACCAGATGACATCAACACCTAAATTCTCTAAATAATCAAGTCTTGATATAATCCCTTTTAAATCGCCAATACCATCGTTATTTGAATCTTGGAAGCTCAATGGATAGATTTGATAAACAACTGCTTTTTTCCACCAGTTCATATTTTTTTCCATCCGAGTACCTCCATTCCTTTTTTAATTACAGGATGATTCATAAAATAATGATGAATTGTATGATCTAAGTAATTATTAATCATCAATAGTTCTAAACCTTTATCAATCGAGATATACCTTGGACTAATCCATCTCATCTCATTAAAATTAAAACCATCAAAATACCCATATTCACCATCTAAACCTTCAATCTTATCCATTTCCAAAATAGCATTTAAAGCTAATTCAGGTGTAAAAATTAAAGATCCTACCATCGCGAATGGAGATACCGTTCCATCGGTATCAAGTTTATTTATCGTGTTTGGAAGTCCTCCAAACACTCTATATCCTTTAGGTGTATCCGCTGCAGAAAAACCAAAGAAATTCGGTTTAAATGTTGGATAATCATTTTCATGAATACGTGATGCTTTTTCATGAGCTAAAATTGCTTTTTTAGCATTTTCAAACCAGTTGGTCCCATCTTCATCTTCCACTTTCTCTAAATCTAACCAAGCAAGAGGAAACTGATAAACGAAAAGTGAATTACCCGGTGAATAAATATAAGTAATACCTTCATAAGTCCCATAAGAACGTTCAAAGTTCTCATATACTTCTTTTGCGTACATACTATGTTTCGAACCAGCCATCATCACATAAATCATAAGCTGTTCAGCAAACATACTCCAATGATGAATAAAACCTGGTTTACCTACAACATAATCACCACCACGATTGGGGTTATACGCCATATGAAGTACTTTCTTGTTATCTTTTTCAAAAACAAAAGATTCATAATCGACACGATTTAAAATCGTTTCAATCACTTCACTTAATTTTTCATCTTGGAAGTATGCATCAACCGTAATGACACCACATAAACATAATGCGGTATCAATCGTTGAATACTCTGTTTTACCAATTCTTTCACCTGTGTGTAAGTTTAAGAAATGGGCAAAAAATCCATTAAAGTGTGGAATATGATCACGTAAAGTCACACAGGTTAAATAAGCTTTCTCATAAGCTTCTTCCTGTGAAAGATAACCTTCTTTAGCACCAATCACCAGGCTAGAAAGCATAAAACCGGTTGCTGCTATCGATGCAATTTCTTCTTTATCTGTTGCATCCACACATAAACCATAACCTTTTTCATTTGGATTAAAATTGGTGTAGTTCATAAAGTAATTAAATATCTTAAGTTGCATCTCTTTTAAGCGTTTTTGTTCCATAATACACCTCATTGAAACGTTTCGATGTCCCCTTTACATTGTATATGAATACACCTAAAAAGACAACTCATCCAATCATAATCCAGTAAAAATACTAATTGGCTGGTACGAAATCTAAGACTTCAATCGCGTCTTCGATATATGGAACTTCCATATATATTTTCCAAATCATACCTGATAAATAGTTTTCGATCATTAAAATCGAAATCCCTTTATCAATCCCAATAATTTCATTGGCAAACCAACCATTTTGTGAGTACGATAAGTTATACGCACCTTTAAAACCATAGATACTCCAGAAGCGGTCATAAGTTCTATAATTTTGCATAGCTGCGATCGCTTGTTCAGGTCTAAAGACAATCGAACCAATCGCACCATAAGCAGGTACTGTACCATCAACTCTATGTGCATTACCTGCTGATGGACCACTTCCATATGGTCCTACATAACCCGTGGGTCCATCAGATGCTGACATACCCCATGAGTTCTCATGAATACCACTATAGGTTTGAGTTAATGTTTTCGCATAGGCGATTGCAGCATCCACTGCATTTTGACTGTTTTTGAACCAGCTATAATTTTGTTGGTCATTATATTTGCTAAAATCAAACCACGCATGTGAATACTGATACGTAAAAAGTGAACCTGTCCATGTCATATAAAACGACTTATAGTCGTCGGTAGACCCAGACTTTTCTGATAATAACTTCATCAAACTATAAGCACCTTTACCAACGGGGTAAGTAGGACTACCTGCAGCAAGTACATAAACCATGAGCTGTTCTCCATACATATCCCAATAGCCTTCAAAACCTGTTTCAGGACGGTAACCCATGTAAAACATATTCGTATTTTCATCAAAATACCAGTTCCATTCAACTTCTTCATAAAGCTTATAGCCAAGTTCTTCAACTTCACCACCAAAATAGCGGCTAACAACTAAGACCCCATTAATCAGGATTGCTGTATCAATAATTGAGACTTCAGAATTCCACGCTCTCATACCCGTTGCCATATCGACAAAATGATACCAGAATCCATGGGTTCTATTCATATTACTTAGTGTTACAAGTGTATGATAAGCTCTTTCTAAGCCTTGTTCACGTGTGATAAAACCCGCTTCTATTCCCATCGGAATCGCAGATAAACCAAAACCAACTGAAGCGATCGATGCGACATTACCAGGTGCGCCAGTAAACGTATTAAAGCGGTCTGGAATCAGTCCATAACCTGGTGAATCAAGATGATCGTTTGCTAATTCCCAGAAGAAATTAAATCCTAATTCTAATTCATCTAAAACAACTTCTGGTGCATCATCTCTAACATCTGTACGATAAAGTGTTTCATTAACGGGAGGATCAGTTACAACCGGTGGTGTTGGTTCTTCTTTCTTACAACTTGCTAGTCCAACAAGAAATAGAACCAACATCCCTAAGATTATCCATTTTTTCATATTATTCTCCTGTAATACCTGTTTTTTCAACACCTTCAACAAACCATCTTTGGATTGCAAAATAGACAATAAGCATCGGTAAGATAATCAGAAGGGTTGCTGCTAAGCGGACACCTTCATTAATTCTAAGAAGGTCTTCTGTATATAACTGTGCATATTCAGACACGAAATTAGCTAAACGAAGTTGTAAATTCGGATATGCATTTCCTAAGAAAAGTGATGTGACATATGTTTCATTCCAATACCAGACTAAACCAAATAAGAAGGATGTAATAAATGCTGGAACAGCCAAAGGAATACCCATCTTAAAGAAAATATAGTAAGGTCCTGCTCCATCGATTTCAGCTGCTTCATTGATACTATATGGGATCATTCTAAAGAATTGATAGAAGATTAAAACGAAGATTGCTGAATTGACACCTTGTCCGACCATTGCTGGAAGGATAATTGCCCATGGGCTTTCAAGTAAATCAAATTCAAAGAACATCACATAACGTGGGATCATATAAACTTGAACTGGAATCACAAATGTCAGTAAAACTAAAACTAACCAAAATTTTTTGAACTTAAATTCAAACTTAGCAAACCCATAACCAATCAGTGATGTCACTGCTGTTTGAATCAGTGCAGGAATAAGTGTAATGACTAAACTTTTTCCAAGTGTCGGAAAAAATCTTAAAACAGTAAATGCTCTTTGATAATTTCCAAAATAAAGTTTCGTTGGAATCCAGTTAACCATGGGGTTAACGATATCAGACTGACTCTTTAAACTGTTTGAAATCATGTAAAGCATTGGATAAACATATAAGAATCCAATCGCAATCAGTAAAACATAGATCATCAACTTAGTAAGTGGTGAATCACTACCATGTGTTCCGTAAATGAACTTATAAATCTTTTTCCTTACTGTTTGGTTCATCTTCTTAACCCCCTCTCACGACGTTGTTTGGGTAAAAAGACAAGGGCAACCAACCCAATCATTAACATAACAATGATAAAGTAAACCCATGCCATGGCTGAAGCCATGCCATATCCTGTATTGATATTAAACATGTTTAACTTAATCTGTACGATCACTTCATTTTCTGAGAATGTAGATAGTAATACAATCGTATAAATTACGTTAACAAAAACTAAACTTGATAATGAAGGTAACGTAATCTTCCAAAATGATTCCCACGGACCTGCTCCATCCACTTTTGCAGCTTCATAGATTTGACGATCTACCTTTTGAAGTCCAGCTAAGAAGATAAGAATTTGGACACCAGAAAACCAGAAAATAATGATGATCTGAGAGAACAAATTAACAATAGGTTCAGCAAGACCAGGGTTTAACGTGTTTTCTATAATCGAAATGAATCCATAAGATTCAAAGATATTTGCACCACCCGCACCTTGAGTAATTAACTCATTGATAACGGGACCAGATGAAATAATGACAGGTAGAAAGAAGATTGATCTAAAAAATCCTCTTCCTTTAATTTCTCTGTTTAATAAAACAGCAATCAATACAGAAAATACGATAATGACAGGCACTTGAAAAACAACTTCTTTTAGAAAGCTAATTAAAGCTTCTACAAACGCAAATCCTTCTTCAATTTCAAAGATTTGAAGGAAGTTTTTAAATCCATGATACTCGATATCAATACCTGTACCTAGAATCGTCACTTTTGACATGCTATAAACAAGGGATGAAATAAAGGGGTATAGCATGAAAATGAAAAATCCAACAATCCAAATACCAATAAATGAATATCCGATTAAATTATCTCTGAGCGCTCGGCTTATCTTGATTTTCTTCATATAATCCTCCCGCTACAAGTACACGTAATACCCTTTAGCATCAACAACTTGACCTAAATGGGTGTACGGTTCTTCTAAATAGTTAACAACAATACGAACACCTGAAGCATAAGTGACTTTAACAACACCGGATGCTAAAACTTCTCTTGAAACAATCATATCGCCAATCACATGCTTTAACGCATTATTCACAAAATCATAATAAACGAAAATAGCACTTCTAATATCTTCATAACGGGAAGCATAAATGGATTCTAATCCTGTTTTTAGTAGAAGTTTAGATGATTCTTCAGTAACGATAAATGATGGATAAATACCAAAATCAACGAGACGTAATAATTCATCTTTCGCATAAGGATAAAAGTTTGCAAACGGTCCATAGAGTTCCATGATTCCTGAAAGTGCAATCGCTAAAAATGGAACTGTATCATCAAATGTGACATACTGTGATGTATACATTGGAAACCGATAATAAGCATCCATCACATCAAACATGTAACTATTGGCATCACGAAGTGCAAGCTTACCCTGGTAGTTTTCTACTTTTTTGTGGAATAAATCGATTAAATCATTTAAGTTCGATTTGTTTGCATAATCTTCATAGAGGAGTTCACCCATTGAATCAATCACAAGTCCTGTATGGGCATAATCATCTAAATGTTCAATTGAATCATCAATCATTTTAGATACTTTTGCATGTTCTAAGAGATACTTTTTATCTGTAGGTGAATTAAAGATATAGAGTTGATCATTAATCTTTTTCGCTAAATCAAAATACGTATTATAACCTTTCGCATTTGAACTTGCTTTCATGTATTCTGTGACAAGATATAAATCATCAACAGCATCACTTAACTCTTTTAAGTCTTTGGATGACCCAAGTTTTGATGATAATTTCTTATATTCTGGTGCTGACCAGCTGACACCTTGTTTTGTAAATCCATCAACAGATAATGAAATATGCGAAACACCCGATTGATTTAAATCATTTACGATATCAAGCATCTCTTTTAGTGTTGTCATGACAATCGTTTCTTTAAATAAAACACCCTTTTTTCTTTCTAAGCCGATAGTTTCTAAGTGAAGTGGAATATTCGTCTTATTATTTTGTTCAGGAATGATATTAAGACGATTTCTATATGCTTTAGCCATACCGACATAATTCGCTTCTTCATTTTCAAGAAGTGTATATAAAATCTCGATGTTCACTTCGTTTGGATCCATCTGAAGTAGCGAAATGGTTGTTCCTACGTTATCAATGGGTTGACTATACGTCTTTCTAAAGACATACTCAGAAAAAATCGTTGTATATCCTCTTGTACGTGCAGGATAGTAGACGTTAATCATGCCATACGCATCACCATCTAGAATTTCTGCAAACACAGCGTTTTGATCAACACCATGAACAAACCCAAAAACAGGTGCATAAATACGTGTACCCCCTGATCTAAATGTTGATAAATCTTCAATCATGTTATAACCTAAACTGCGGTCATAAATTTCTTTTTGGTAGTTGGTTGCAATCAATGGATCTATAGGCTTATAATCGATTAACGCACCAACGCCATCTGGAACAAAGACATAACCTGGAATTTCTTGTTCTCTGACTGCACCAAAATAAGGATAAACCTTTAAGGTCGAGATCTTAAAATCTCCAGATTCATCAATTTCATCTTCTGGAACTCTCACTTTGATACCTTCTAAGGTATAGGTTACTTCAAGACCAACCTTAATCTTTGATCTACCAAACGTAATCGTTGCATGAAATCCATTAGGAATCACACTAAAATCAATATCGGAATTCGATTGGAAAACATTTTCTTCTGTAATCGCGAAGTTTTGACTAAGCGTATTAAATGATTCAAGAATGAGTGCGCTTCGTACGCGGTTCTTAAATGATTCTGCAAAACCTTCTTGATTATAATCAATCGTTGATGACCAAATATAACCATTGGAATTCACCACTTGGAAAGCTAGAGAATCTTCATCTACATAAAGCGTACCCGCTTCTGTTTCTATCTCAGTTGCTTCTTCAAATAAATTTTGTTTGTTTGAAGC
>JAEWVV010000106.1 GCA_023458995.1 Bacillota bacterium | reverse complement strand
TACTCCTCTAATAGTCAAAGCTATACATATGAATCTCAAATCCACAGTACCTATATTTAATTATAGTTATTTAAAAGAAAGGAAGCTATATTCAATCAGTTAAATACTACACTATTGAATATACAAGGATATGGATATGGAAATCAAAGTTTTAGGTTCTGGATGCATGAATTGTAAACGTGTTTATGAATATACAAAAGAAGCAGTTAAGGATTTAAATGTGAAAGCAGATATTATCTATGTTACAGACATAGCTGCGATTGCAGAAGCAAACTTACTTCGTACACCTGGATTAATCATTGATGGTAAAGTTGTATCATATGGAAGAGTACCATCAATCGAAGAAATTAAAGAAATGATTCGTAAAGCTTAAGGAGAACCTATGAAGATAAGTTTTTTTGAGAAGTATTTAACTCTATTTGTTTTACTTTGTATGGTCATTGGAGTAGCATTAGGTAAACTTATACCTGAAGTTCCTGACTTTTTAAGCAAATTTGAGATTGCAAGTGTCAATATACCAATCGGTATTTTGATATGGCTGATGATTTATCCGATGATGCTTAAAATTGATTTTACATCGGTTAAACATGTTGGAAAGAACCCAAAAGGACTTTACTTAACTTGGGTTACAAACTGGCTGATTAAACCATTTACGATGTTTGGCATTGCCACTCTGTTTTTCATGGTCATCTATAAAAATATCATTCCTGTTAATCTCCAACAAGATTATTTAGCGGGAGCGGTATTGTTAGGAGCAGCTCCATGTACAGCTATGGTTTTTGTTTGGAGCGGTTTAACCAAAGGTAATTCCGCATATACACTCGTACAAGTAGCAACAAACGATCTCATTATTCTAGTGCTTTTTGTTCCTATCGTTGGTTTACTTCTTGGTATCGGAGGAATTACAGTTCCCTGGCTAACATTATTTTTATCCGTGTTTTTGTTTATTGTTATCCCACTTACTGCGGCTTCCCTCACACGCTGTGGAGTTATAAGAAAAAAAGGACTTGATTACTATAATCAATCCTTTATCCCTAAATTTTCTAAATGGACCATCACAGGTTTATTGTTAACTTTAGTCCTTATTTTTTCACTACAATCAGACTTAATTTTAGAAAATCCTATCCATATTCTTTTAATCAGCATTCCTTTAATTATTCAAACATTTTTCATCTTCTTTATCGCATATGGTGGTGCATATAAGATGAAATTAACACATGATATAGCAGCTCCAGCAGGTATGATTGGTGCAAGTAATTTCTTTGAACTTGCGGTTGCAGTTGCTGTAGCGTTATTTCCTTTAAATCCTGGGGTTGCATTAGCAACCATCGTGGGAGTCTTAGTAGAAGTTCCTGTTATGCTTGTTTTGGTGAAGATTGCAAATAAAACTAAACATTGGTTTAAAGAAGGAGAAAATGTATGAAGAAAATCAAAGTTGCTTATGTTTGTGTTCACAACAGCTGCAGAAGCCAAATGGCTGAAGCAATCACAAAAGTTTTAGAACCCGATTTTTTTGAAGCATATAGTGGTGGGACTGAAACTAAACCTATGATTAATCAAGATGCAGTTAAAACGATTAAGAAACTTTATGGTATCGATATGAACTTAACACAATCTTCTAAACTGATCGATGAACTACCTTTTGATATTGATGTTTTAGTCACGATGGGATGCAATGTTGAATGTCCATTTATAGCAACACAATATAGAGAAGACTGGGGATTAGATGATCCAACAGGAAAACCTGAAACTACATTTTTAGAAACTGCAGAACTTATTAAAGAGAAGATGTTATCACTCAAATCACGTATTCTATCTAAAGAAATCGACATAAAAAAATGACCGGTTAAGGTCATTTATTTTTAGGTATTTGTCATTAAGATCATCACAGAAAAACTTGCAAGAAGTGATATGAGGTTTGCAACCATCGCGTAGATAAGTGCGCGATTTTTTGTTTTCTCTTTGAGATAAAACCGGTAAACGATTGCTTCACTCATAAAGATCATTGCTTCTCCAAAGATTAAGACAAATAATTCTCCTTTGATTGGATAAACGAAATATTTAGCAGCAAACATAAATCCTGTGAGTGTAATTTGTGTAACGAGGTTAACGAAACCTATTAATTTATAACTTGATTTTTTAACATAACCGAATAAGAATAAAATAAGGATTTCAATGAAAATTGTACCAATGATACGAAGTGCAAGTTCAACAATCATCGTTTGAACAGGGAATACTTCAGTGATACGACCAACATGTGTTTGATTGACTTCAAGATTAACACCCGTCAAGTCATATGTTATTTTACTGTTAAATAAACTTGTTTCCATTCGTCTTGAAATCACATAAGAACCATCATTAAAGATGAGCATAATCTTAAACTCTGTTGGTGGATTATATGCGTAAATAAAATAATTCTCTTTTGGACTTTGATGCCATGAACTCCAGGGAATAATCAAATTCGATGAAACATAACCCTCAAATTCAAATGAATAAATCATTTCTGGGAAATCATCATACTCACTTTCCAAATAGGACTTAACTTCATCGAGTTTGTCTTCATTTGGGATTGTTCCCGGCATTAATAGTTCAATGTGATAAGGTTTTTCAACACCAATGATTTCTATATCAAGGGTATGTTTTGGACCAAAGTCAGCACGAACCGAAAAAATGGGGAGTAAACAGAATAAAATGATGAACATGGATAAGATTAAACTTTTTTTCATAAAGAAACCTCGAATGTGATGTGCTACATACATCTTATCACATAAAATCAGGTTTATGAACGCTTTTTTCGATGTATAATAAAAGAAAGGGGTGATTTTTATGTTGATCAATAACGTATTAATACACGTAAAAAGGGATGAAGTCGAAACACCAAAGGCGAGCGTGATTATTACGCATGGTATAGCTGAACATTCAGGACGCTATGATGAAATCACAGGTAAATTAAACCAAGCTGGATATAATGTCATTCGTTATGATGTCAGAGGTCACGGCATGAGTCAGGGTAAAAGAGGTGCTCTTAAGAGTTATCATCAATTTATCGATGACTTACATGAACTTGTTTTAGAAGAGAAGAAATTAAACCCGAAAAAGATCTTTTTAATTGGTCATAGTATGGGTGGTTTAATCGTTAATCTTTACGGTGTGAAATATCATGATGTCGATGGTATTATCTCTTCTGCTGCACCAACATATTTTATAAAAGATGTACTACCATTTAGATTTATTGGCTATCGTTGGTTAGGCTTCTTGACAAGAAAAACGAATTTTGCGAATGATCAATTATCTAGAATTAAATCTGTTGAAGAAGCTTATGTTCAAGATCCACTCAACTTAAAAAAGTTCTATTTTTCACTTGCTGGAAATATGTTTGTAGGTGGTGTCAGATATTTAAATAAACATATTAAAAATTATCAAACACCTGTTTTACTTTTACATGGTGAAACAGATAAGATTGTACCTACAGAATTCTCTAAACGTATTTATGAATTGATCCCTGTACAAGATAAGAAGCTGATTACATATCCTGATGCATATCATGAAATATTCAATGATTTAGATAAAGAAAAAACATATGCCGATGTCATTTCATGGCTTGGTGAACACTAAAAGTGAGGAAATTATGAAGATTGCATGGATTGGTACCGGTGTGATGGGAAAACCAATGGCATTACATCTTGCTGATGCAGGATATGATGTTACCGTTTATAATCGCACCTATGAAAAAGCGAAAGCACTGGAACCAAAAGTTAAAGTAGCAAAAGATATCAAAAGTTGTGTAGAAAATGCTGATGTTGTTTTTTCAATCGTTGGTTATCCAAGTGATGTGAACGAAACATACGAACACGTGATGAAATATGTTAAGAAGAATACGATTTTAATCGATATGACAACATCCTCACCAACACTTGCTGTTGAACTTGAAAAAGAAGCAAAAAAACAAGGACTTTCAATGCTTGATGCTCCTGTTACTGGTGGTGATTTAGGAGCAAAAAATGCGACTTTATCCATTATGGTTGGTGGCGATGAAAAAGTATTTCATCATGTTTTACCCTTATTAGAACGTTTAGGTAAAACGATTACCTACATGGGAAAACCAGGAAATGGACAACACGCAAAACTTGCGAATCAAACAGCAATTGCAGGATCAATCATTGGTATTGCTGAAGCATTGATTTATGCGAAATCAAAAGGCCTTGATCAAGAAAGAATGCTTTCTGTCATTACAGGTGGATCCGCAAACTCATGGCAAGCAGCTAATAACGGCCTTAAAATGATTAGAGGAGATTATGCTCCAGGTTTTTACATCAAACATTTCTTAAAAGATTTAAAATTAGTGATTGAAGAAAAGAAGGATTTACCTTTAGAAGTTGTTACACAGGTGGCGCGTGTCTATGAAATCTTGAGTGATGATCATATGCAAGATTTAGGTACACAAGCAGTCATTGAGTATTATCTAAGACGCATGAACTAAAAAGGAGGTTTGCCATGCCAGTAATGTATGTAAGTCTTAAGGGACTCATGCATTGCACGAGCTGTATGACAGCCATAGAAAATGCACTTTATAGCGCTGGTGCAAAGCACTTTGATTATGATCTGGGAAAAAAGGTAGGGATCATCGTTTTTGAAGATTCGGATGCAGATGAGATCAAACTCATCGATGCCATCAAAAAAGTAGGCTATGATGTTGATGTCTTAGAATTAAATGAAGAAAAAGAATAAAAAAAAGGATAGTGTTGATTTTAGGCACTATCCTTTTTTGATTAATTGATTTATTTAATGATTAATGACTTACCCGTCATTTCTTTAGGTTGTTTAACACCTAAGAGATCCAACATGGTTGGTGCAACATCACATAGAGCACCAGTATTGACTTTGATTCCTTTTTTCGTAATGACTACAGGAACTAAGTTCGTTGTATGTGCTGTGTGAGGATGACCAAATTCGTCTCTCATCTTTTCAGCATTGCCATGGTCCGCTAGGACGATTGCAACACCACCGATGGAAAGAATCGCTTCAACAACATCTTTTGTACATGTATCAACGG
>JAEWVV010000105.1 GCA_023458995.1 Bacillota bacterium | reverse complement strand
CTTTAGAGGAATGAATACCATTAATCTCATCTAATATAAGTGGATTAGGGGTTGTACCAATCGCCATAATCACTTCATCAACAGATAGTATTACATGTTTCTTCGGGTTTTCAATTGGCTTTCTTCTGCCTGTAGCATCTATATCTCCTAAGATCATTTCGACACACTTAATGGCTTTAACTCTACCTATTTCATCACCAATGATTTCTTTTGCGTTCATAAGTAACTTGAATATGATACCTTCCTCTTCAGCATGGATGACTTCTTCTTGACGTGCAGGGAGTTCTGTTTTACTTCTACGATAGATTAAATAGACGACATCTGCACCTAATCTTCTAGCTGAACGCGCAGCATCGAGTGCTACATTACCGCCACCGATAACAGCAACTCTTTTACCTTTATGTATCGGCGTATCACTTGTTTTCTCATATGCTTTCATAAGATTTAGTCTCGTTAAGTATTCATTTGCTGAATAAACACCTGCTAACATTTCTCCTGGGATATTCATAAACTTAGGTAGTCCTGCACCTGTTCCGATGAACATTGCATCATATCCCATGTCTTTAAGATCTTTAAGTGTGAGCGTTTTACCGATAATCACGTTAGTGATGAGTTTAATCCCTTTACTAATCAATTCATCAACTTCTCTTTGAACGACTTCTTTAGGGAGTCTAAATGGAGGTATACCATAAGAAAGGACTCCACCAGCCATATGTAGTGCTTCGTAAAGATCGACTTGAATACCTTCATTGATTAAATCATGAGCACATGATAAACCAGCAGGACCAGAACCGATAATCGCAACTTTCTTATTATTTTTTTTAATAGGTTCTATTACATGAGGTTTACTGTAATAAGTATCTGCTACATAGCGTTCAAGATAACCGATTGCAACTGATTCACCATTTTTGGTATGAACACAGTATGCTTCACATTGTGTTTCTTGAGGACATACACGGCCACATACTGCTGGTAGTGATGATGACTGACTAATGATTTCATAAGCTTTATCAATATTACCATTAACGATTTCCTTGATAAAACCAGGAATATTAATTTCTACAGGGCATCCTGAAACACAAGGTTGATGCTTACAATTTAAGCATCTCTTCGCTTCTTCAAGTGCCTCTAAATCAGAGTAACCACAATTAACTTCTAGAAATGTATTTTCACGTAAATGAGAATCAACCATCTTCATCATGACCCGTTCTTTTTTCATGATTGTTCTCCTTTTTTTAAGACATCTTTATAGTCTAATCTTTCGTGTTCTCTATAAAGAGAGTTTCTTTTCATCGCGAGATCAAAATCAACTTGATGACCATCAAATTCTGGTCCATCAACACAAGCAAACTTCATTTGTCCTCCAACTTGTATTCTGCAACCACCACACATACCTGTGCCATCAACCATAATTGGATTCATAGATACAACTGTTGGTATACGATATCTTTTTGTTATTTCAGAGACTGCTTTCATCATGGGAATAGGTCCAATCGCAATCACTTTATCATAGACGATTCCTTCATCAAGTGCTCTTTCTAAAAGTTCAGTGACAAGTCCTTTTTGTCCATAAGATCCATCTTCTGTTAAGAGATTAAAACGATTTGAAACTGTCATAAATTCATCTTCTAGAAATATAAGTGATTGATTTCTAAAACCTATAATTGTATATATTTCTGTATTTTTATGATTAAGTTCTTTCGCTATCGGATAAAGAATCGCACAACCAACACCGCCACCGATGAGTAAAACCCGTGATACCCCATCAAGTTCTGATGCCTTTCCTAAAGGGCCAGCGACATCTAAAATAGAATCACCTTCTTGAAGTTGATTCAGTTCATAAGTTGATTTACCTACAATTTGAAAAATGATACTGATTGTACCATGATCAATATCTTTATCAGCGATGGTTAAAGGAATACGTTCACTGTGCTCATGCGTACGAATCATAACGAATTGTCCAACTTTTGCATGTTTGGTCACATTTGGCGCATAAATAACCATTTGTGTTACTGCTTCTCTTAGACTTTTTTTCTCTTTGATTAAAAACATATTTTTCCCCTTCGTCTTTCTATCTTCATTATAACCCAATTTAGGATACATACGCTATCGTTTTTAAAGAATTGAAATTGATTAATTTATCTTTAATTATCTTTTCATATATACATGTATTTGGCTTAATAAACAAAAAAAGACATCGCTGTCTTTAATTTATAAAAAATGGTGGAGTTAGTAGGGATTGAACCTACGACCCCCTGCACGTCAAGCAGGTGCTCTCCCGCTGAGCTATAACTCCGACCAATTTCTATTATACATGATTTAAGAATTAAATCAACAAGAAAATTACTTAGCTATTTTACGCCATGGACTAACGTATCCACCTTGTAAAATGGAGACCTCGTTACTGACGATTAAAGCTTTTTCATTCATCGATTCAACAAGTTCAATAATTTGATCTTTACTCTTACGATTCGCAAAGATCATAAGGACTGCTCTATCT
>JAEWVV010000104.1 GCA_023458995.1 Bacillota bacterium | reverse complement strand
CATTAAAGATGGCCAATTAATGTATGATGTTTCATTAGTTGGTGATATCTATCAGGTAAGTTATATTTACCAGTTTGCTTTAGGTGATTACTTAATCATTTCTACACGCATTCAATCCCTACAAAATATTGACCGTGTACTCAATAACATCAACATCACCCAATCGATATTCGTGATGATCGCAATCACACTTCTCTCGATTATCATTTCAATTAATATTGCAAGACCTATTAAAAAAATTAGTCTTTACGCAAAAGATATATCAAACTTAAACTTTACATCGAAATTAAACTTAAGAAGACGTGATGAATTTAGAGATTTAATTAGTTCACTTAATGAAATGACATTTAACTTAAAGAAAACATATGCTGAACTTCGTGAAGCAAATGAAAAACTAACACATGACATCGACTTTGAAAAAGATCAAGAAGAAAAGAAAAAACATCTCATTATGACTATCAATCATGAAATCAAAACTCCACTTGCTGTGATGAAAGGCATGATTGAAGGAATGATTGATGGTATTGGAAGGTATAAAGATCGTGATAAGTATTTACTTGAATTGCGTCATCAAATTGAGACCATTGAACATATTACTGAAGATCTAACGTATTCCCTTCGTTTAGAAGATAAGATGACAAAAGGTGTGATTTCAAATACATCCGTTATTGAAAATCAGTTTAAATCACTCGATGAATTTGCCACACAACATTATATAAAAATTAATAGACAAATTGATCACTGTGATGTTTATATGAACGAAGAGTTACTCATCATACTATCAACTAACCTAATCAAAAATGCAATTCTTTATAGTCAAGATAAAGTCATTACAGTAACTGGTGAAGCCACACATAGCAGTTTCTTACTTACCGTTAAAAATAATGGTGAAATACCTGAAGCTGAATTAGAAAAAGTATTTGAATCCTTCTATAGAGCAAAAGACACATCACAGAAAAAAGCTGGTTCTGGATTAGGATTATTCATCGTTAAACAAATCTGTGATTTATACGGTTACTCTTATAAACTCTTCAACGATAGTGGTTATGTTGTAGCCAAAGTAGATATTAAAAAGAAATAATTAAACTTGTCACGACTTTGCCATAAGTCATTGATAAGATAAAAGCGAGGAGGTGCAAAATGAAAAAGATCAAACTATTAATCATCGGACTATTGCTATCTATTCTTCTAGCAAGCTGTGCTGCTCAAGATCTAGGCATCGATGATACCGATATTTACGGAAACTTAAGTTACGATTTCGTAACCATGAGTTATACAAACCGGTCATCTTACGATATGCTCAATCAAATGGGAAATGCATTTGATGATTTTTCCATTTTGCATGAAGATGTTTTAGGAACTCCTCTTACATCATCTGATTCCATTCTTTATGAGAACTTACTCTCAAAGTTACAGAGTCTATCCAAGAAGTCAAGCGAACACATGGTTACAATCATTTCCTATTCCTCACAAGAATTAAAAGAAGCTTTTGAAACGTATGGATATACCATGACAATTGATGATATCGTATCATTCAATGCTTTAAAATCTCTGATTGATGAGATTAAAACCACGCTTGATCAAAGCAAGTCTCTCATCTCTAAAATCGACTACATCACATATTACACAAAAACAGAACTCACTGAATATGATGTCGATGATCTAGATTATCTTCAAAAACTCTATCATGAATTTCATCAAATCAATCCCAAATTCAAACTCTATGAACATACATATAATGAGTTTATAGATGAACTTGAGTCAGCTCAGTTTACATTAAGTGAAATGAATATTTCTCAAGTAGAACGTGCTTATCAGTTCATTGTTATCCTTAAATACAAAACTCCCTTAGCATAAAAAAACAAAAAAAGCGGTTGATTGATTGATATCAAATTGACCGCTTTTTACTTTATCTTAAAATATAAATTAGACGCCTTGTTGTAGCATCGCTAGATACACCTTCATGAAACCAGCAATATTCGCACCTGTAATCAAGTCATCAGGTCTTCCTGTATATTCAAGTGATGCATCATGACACTTCTTGAAAATACCCTTCATAATTTCATGAAGTTTTTGGTCTACTTCTTCAAATGTCCAGTTCAAGAACATCGCATTCTGCGTCATTTCTAATCCAGAAACAGCAACACCACCCGCATTCGATGCTTTACCTGGAGCAAATAAGACATTATGCTCTCTTAAATACTTGGTAGCTTCAATTGTTGTTGGCATGTTAGCACCTTCAGCAACTAACCAACAACCATTTTTAACAAGTTCTTCTGCTGAATCTAAATAGATTTCATTTTGTGTTGCACATGGCATAGCAATGTCACATGGAACTTTCCAAATATCTTTTGTGTTTGGACTAAATTTTGCTTCTGGATGATATGTTTGATATTTATCCATAACAACTGAATTTGATTTACCAAGTTTCTTAATTAATTCTAAGTCAATACCATTTTCATCATTGATGACACCAGAGATATCACTCATAGCAACCACTTTAGCACCTAATTGAATTGCTTTTTCAGCAGCCATTGAGCCCACCTTACCGGCACCACTAATAATGACTCTCTTACCTTTAAATGTATCTTTCTTATAGGTGTGAAGCATTTCTTCAACAAAATAACATAAACCATAACCGGTTGCTTCAGCTCTTGCTAAAGATCCACCTGATTCAATACCTTTTGAAGTAAATGTTCCGCTAAATTCATTTTCAATGCGTTTGTACATGCCATACATATAACCAACTTCTCTTGCACCAACACCTAAATCGCCTGCTGGAACGTCCATTCTTGGACCTATATGACGATAGAGTTCAAGAATAAAACCTTGACAGAAACGCATAATTTCATTATCACTCTTACCCGCTGGATCAAAGTCAGAACCACCTTTAGCTCCACCCATGGGAAGACCTGTAAGTGAGTTCTTAAATGTTTGTTCAAAGCCTAAGAACTTCATAATCGATTCATTGACTGAACGATGGAATCGAATACCACCTTTATATGGTCCAATTGCAGAGTTGAATTGAACTCTCATTGCTCGGTTAACTTGTACATTCCCAGAATCATCAACCCAAGAGACTCTAAACTTAATCATTCTTTCTGGTTCAAGCATTCTTTCGATAATTGCATTCTTCTGAATTCTTGGATCCTTATCAACAAGCAAATCGATTGAAGATAAAAACTCTTCTGCAGCTTGTAAAAACTCTGGTTGGTCTTGATAACGTTTCTCTAAAGCAGCAAACGTATCAATCAAATATGCGCTCTTAAACAATTTCTAATACCTCACTTTTTTTATTTTAAAGATGCGATTAATCGCATGGCCATCCGTGTGAAAAAAGGGATAAATGGATTATCCATTACTCCTATGATACATCATACACTTTATTTTATTGATTTTGTGCTTGTCAAAAGATTTAAATCATCTATTCTGACAAAGACTCTATTCATCTCGTCTCACCAATATCTATTATACAATGAAAGCGCTTTATTTCAAGCCCTCATCAATCATTATCTAACACTTTGAAAGCTCTTTTCATGATTTACATAAATGCTTATTCGAGATTTCTCAAAATAAAAATCCACGCCTTCAAGACGTGGTTTTTCTCTCACGCCTACAAGGCTCTATACTGGCTGCCCCCATTTGAGGGCCTTTTTGATGACCCAATTGCATTGGACACCCTTACTTACCCGTGAACGGGTCTTTGTACTCCTTCAAACTTCTCTTATCCTGTACCTGGTCTTCGAGTTCTTGGTTTCTGATGTAGTTCTCTACGACTTTCTTGTTTAGACCTACGGTCGAAACGTAGTAACCTTCTGACCAGAAGTGTCTGGATCCATAGTTATACTTG
>JAEWVV010000103.1 GCA_023458995.1 Bacillota bacterium | reverse complement strand
TTTTCCTTTGGTCTGTCCTTCAAACTCTAAGACATCTTCAGGAATTCTTAAACTGATAATTGCTGTTAAACCTTCACGGATATCAGAACCATCTAGGTTTGCATCTTTATCTTTTAAAATATTATATTTTCTTGCATAGTCATTTAGACAGCGCGTTAATGCTGATTTAAATCCAATTTCATGTGTCCCACCATCTCTGGTTCTCACATTATTGACGAAGGATAAGATATTTTCTTGGTAACCATCGGTAAACTGAAGTGCAATTTCAATTTCCATGGTTTTCTTTTTATGCTCACCAACCAAATAAGGTGCTTCAATGAGTAATGTTTCGTTGACCCCATTTTTTCCCACATTTAAAAGTTCGATATAGGCTTTAATACCATCATCGTACTTAAATGATTCCTTTTGAGGTTTTCTTTGGTCGATTAAATTCATTTTTAAACCTTTGATTAAAAAGGCTGATTCTCTAATTCTTTCTTTGATTAAATCATACTGAAATAGTGTGGTAGAAAAAATCTTTGGATCTGGTTTAAACCAAACCGTTGTCCCAGTTTTCTTTGTGTGACCAATTCTCTCAATTTGACTAATCTTTGATCCACCATCAGTAAATCTTTGACGCCAAATACCACCATCACGATAAATAGTTACTTCAAGAAATTGCGATAATGCGTTGACGACTGAAGATCCTACACCATGAAGACCACCGGATACTTTGTATCCGCTTTGGTCAGAGAACTTACCACCTGCGTGTAAAACAGTAAAAATGATTTCTGTAGTAGGTCTTCCAGATGAATGCATTTTATAGGGCATTCCTCGACCATTATCAGAAACCTCTATGGAGTTATCTGCTTTAATTGTCACAGTAATTTCATTACCGAAACCCGTCAAAGATTCGTCAATCGCGTTATCGACGATTTCCCAAACGAGATGATGAAGTCCTCTTGCATCGGTTGAACCGATATACATCCCAGGACGTTTACGAACTGCTTCAAGTCCTTCGAGTATTTGAATCGACTTTTCATCATAAATTTTGTTTTGTTTTTCCACATGATCACCAACTTTTATGTATGTACATATTATATCAAAAAATATAGTCAACTACAACGTTTGATTATGTTTTATTTTTCATTTTGACTCGCCATTTAATCGTGATATAATGAGAAAGTAATGGGGTGTTTGATATGACATATGTGTATATTTTTCTACTAATGGTTCTCTCCTATTTCTTAGGTTCTATCCCAAGTGGACTTATCATCGGTAAAGTTTTTAAGAAAGTGGATATTAGACAGTACGGCTCAAAAAATACAGGCGCAACCAATGCTGTACGTGTTCTAGGTTTTAAATATGGAATTTTTGCTTTCATCTTTGATCTTCTCAAAGGAGCGCTTGTCATTTTTTTCGTCTTTTTGATTGGAAATCCTGAACTCTATTTAGTGAGCAAATACGAGATTAATATCGCATCCATTTATGGTGCAGCAGCTGTACTTGGTCATGTTTTTCCCATCTATATCAATTTCAAAGGTGGAAAAGCAGTCGCAACCTCAGCTGGCATGATTTTTGCGATTGAACCGTGGGTAGCTGTAGGTGTGATTATTCTATTCTTAATTATCTTTTTAATCACACGCTATGTTTCCCTATCTTCAACAATCGCTGCATCATCTGTGCTACTTTATTTCATTATCAGAGTATTCTTAGAACATGAACTCTTTAATTTGGCAACCCGTATTATGGATTTAGTGATTATCTCACTTTTAGCAACACTCATTTTTGTACGACATAAAGCCAATTACAAACGATTAAAGATGGGAACAGAACTGAAATTCATGCCTAAAGCAAAAGAAACGAAAAACTAACACCAACTGGGTGTTTTTTTTATAAAAAAAGATATGCAAGAGCATACCTAATCTTCGATTAAAACACCTAAATCTTTAATTAACTTTAAATAATCAAATGCGATAATTCCTTGCCAATCATTTTTAGCTTTTGAGAATGCTTCTGGATAGGATCCCCAGTTCCATGTTATATCCCATAGATGCTCTTCATTTTGATGATTAAATGCAAGATCAATTTCTTTTAATAATAAATCAAAGAATGCTTCTGAACCTAAGGATGGATGACCGTTAATCAATGATGATGGTTTATTGGAATAACTACTAAACCATGTTGATTCATCTTTTTCAATAACCTCATCAATCAGTAAAATCATTTTATTTTTGGCTTTTAGATATAAGGGATTTTTTTGATAAACAAATGCGATATCATTCATCATTTCAATTAAACATCTAAGTTCATGTCTTTCAATCGGTTGATTGTTTTGATTGATATAATTGATTGCTTCATCGACTACTTTTTTTGACTTCACATATATGGAAGTCATTGGATTACCGTAACTAATTACAAATCCTGCAAGACTTGCTGATGGATTAAATGATGTTTTATCTCCTTCTTCTTCCCACCAAGGAGCGTGTGGATAATCTTTATTATCTGGGTGAATCGAATACCAGCGCATAATTTTATCATCAAACGTTAAAGATAGATAATCCAAAATCTTTTCAACCATCGGATGCATTTGATCAATTTTATGATCTCTGATGATGTTAGTGGCTGCCCATGTCTGAATTCCACTTGAAAAAGGATTCCAATAATCTGGTTCTAGTCCACGACCAAACCCACCATCTTCATTTTGAAATTTTTCTAACTCACTGATCACTTCTTCAACTGTACCATCAGATAAA
>JAEWVV010000102.1 GCA_023458995.1 Bacillota bacterium | reverse complement strand
ATGCAAACTAAGGCAAGCGGTAATATGATTAACTACTTAAGACGTTATGTTGGTGCGACAATGCCAATTGGTCATATTCGTTCTTTAGGACTTGAATTCCAAACATTGTCTGATCAAGGTATCACAGGTATTCAAAGAATCAATACAGCAGTTCAAGCGGGTACATTCCGTCTAGCTGGTGTTTATCAATCAAGTAATCCATGGTATCAATTCGTACCAACGTTATTCGCATTGACTTCAAATGAATCTGCAGATATCGCAACTTTAACATATGATGATATTTGGGCAGATGCGCAATTAGCTATTCTAGTTAAGTATGGATTCTCAGGTACTGGCGGTTCAGTTACACAAGAAACATATTTTTCAACAATGGTTACTAAGGCTGATGTCAATACTTATGAAGAAATCTATAAGAAAGCATTGAATAACGCGATTGCACGCGTTAAGTAACAATTAAATTTTTGTGGTGATACCGGGAGGACAACCTCCCGGTGGTTCACCAATACATAATGTTTAAAAGAGAGGTTGTTATTATGAAAGAGGCGCTAGGAAAGATTTTTAAATGGATTTATATCAAGCGTCAATCCATCGTTCAAGCAATTGTGTTACTGTTTGCAAGTATCTATTTTATCTATGCACTCGGTTATACAACCAACTGGGCAGGGATTGTCACAGAAACTAGAGGTGCCAGTTTTTTTAAAGCTTCACAACAAGCTAATCGCTTGATGGCCGATTTGGGATTTATTACGCTTCTAGTTGTTTTACTCAATTTGATCATGGGAAGTTTTACACGGAAAAAATATTATTTAAGCAACTTTCTTTTAAGCATTTTGGCTTCAATTTTACTCGTTGTTCAAGCAGTACTAACCATCTATTACAATTCTGTTATTAGCAGAATGTATGCACGTCTTACTGAAGAAGAAGTTCCTGCATATTTGTATCAGACTCATGGAGCTGGCGAGAAGAGCTTTGCTGTTTTTGAACAAGGTAACATATTATCTTATTTCTTAGTTGTTGTAGCTATTTTACTGATTGTATTTACCATCACGAAGCATGCAGCCCAAAAGGAACGTGCAAAACTGATCAAGGAGTTGCTTGTTAATGAACATTAAAGCAGATAAAATGCGTTATCAAATGAATAATCTAGCATACTTATTCATTTTGTTGGGTATGGCAGTTAGTGTTGTGGCATTATTTAGAATCATCACACCTAAAACGATTGTTCCCAATTTTGATACTGCAGTAGAAATTCTTATCAATATTGTTTTGTTATTACTCACCTTTTTAACTGCAGAACGCTGCAAATGCTATCAGAAAAAATGGGGTATTGTAAGTTTTGTGATTGCAGGAGTTCATGTATTACGTATATTATATGTACCTAAGTCTTTACTTGCTCTAGGAGAAATCACTCCCCTACAGTTCACGACGATTTTGTTACTTCTTATCGCATCAGCTGCATTCCTTATTGTAGGTGGCGTTGTAACAATCATCAGATCAAACATATTGACAAATCACTTGAAAGAGATCGGTGAATAGTATGGCGACAATGGCACTTAAAAACATTAATAAAGTCTATCCGAATGGTGTTCAAGCAGTATTTGATTTTAGTATCGATATTAAAGAGGGTGAATTTATCGTCTTTGTTGGTCCTTCTGGATGTGGTAAATCAACGACACTACGAATGATTGCAGGATTAGAAGAAATTACATCTGGAGATTTAATCATTGATGAGATCAGAGTCAATGACGTTGCACCTAAAGATAGAGATATCGCGATGGTGTTTCAAAACTATGCACTTTATGCACATATGACGGTTTATCATAATATGGCGTTTTCTTTAACACTTCGTAAAGAAGACTCCGATTATATTCATGAACGCGTGATGTGGGCAGCAAATATCTTAGGATTAGTCCCATACTTAAATAGAAAGCCTAAAGAACTATCCGGTGGTCAACGGCAAAGAGTAGCTCTAGGTAGAGCAATCGTTAGAGACCCCAAAGTCTTTTTACTCGATGAACCACTATCTAACCTTGATGCGAAATTAAGAGGTCAGATGAGAAAAGAATTAAAAGAATTACATCACCGTTTAGGTTCAACGATGATTTATGTTACGCATGACCAAATTGAAGCATTAACGCTTGCTGATCGTATTGTCGTTATGAAAGATGGTTATGTTCAACAAATTGCATCTCCAGAAGATTTATATTTGAAACCTGTGAATCTGTTTGTAGCAAACTTTATTGGTACACCACCGATGAATTTCTTTGATTCATCTTTGGATGAGAATGGTAATATTCATATCAATGATATTAAAGTTGATATCAGTGGTTCAAAAATGTATGAAGTCTTAAAACAAAAAGGTTATTTTGGTAAGCCGGTTATCTTAGGTATTCGTCCAGAACATATCACAATTGATAAACCTTGTGATTGTCCTTTAGATAAGGGATATAAAACTGTTGTTCAAGTTTATGAACTTCTTGGATCCGATGCATTAGTTCACTTTAATATCGGTGAAAAGAGTGTCATGTCGAAAATCGATGCACGTATTATGATGCATCGTGGTGATGATGCAATCTTCAATTTTGATCTTGATTATATCTATTATTTTGATAAGGAAACGGAGGTTTGCATTTATGGATGATTTTAAACGTGAACCGTGGCACATTCGTTGGTATAATTATAATAAATATTCCATTCCTGTCATTTTTACAGTTATTGGAACATTAATCTTCACACTTTTCCTTGATTTTAGAACAGGTGATATCGACTTCAAGTCACATATTACTGCCATTAACATGCTCACAAATAAGCTCGTAGGATTCTATTTGTTTGCAATCTATATGATTTCAATTATTCAAATTGCGAATGCACTTTCTTTTTCAAAGAAAAGATCTCCTGTAGGTTTAGCACTTTTTACAGGGATGAATGTCTTACAATGGATTTTAGTTTATAATTACATTAAGGCATTTTATACAGAAGTAGAAATTCGTACGGATGGATATGTCATTCCATCATTTGGCCATTTTTCGATCAATTTGATGATCGCAGGCTCGATCTTTTACGTCCTAGCAACCGTGTTTGCATGGTTTTATGTAGATTGGAAGTATGTAAAAATTGAAGAATAATAAAAGACAAGAACCTCAAGAATTAAATCCATATAGCATAGATAAGCTATCCAATGTTAAACCCGGTGTAAAGATCGGGTTTATGAAGTTTTGGGTTGCAGGTGCCTCTTATTTCTTAACGTTTGTAGCATTTCAAAGCGATGTGTTAGATCTCTTAGTTGCACTCTATTTAATTCTAATTTTAGGAATGGAATATATTGTAACGAAAGTTATTATTTGGATGAATAATGATAAACAACCTACGTTAAAGTATTTACCACATCATGTGAACCGGAAGTCAATTTTAAGTTTAGGTATGACTGCCCTTTATGTTTTAGTAGTAGGGGCTGGTTCTTACTTTCTAATTGAAGGATTACTTGATTTAGGTATTCCATCATTTGGTATGTTATTCTTTGGATTTGAAGCGAAGGGAAATGATCCCATTACATTTGGACTGATCTTTCTTTTGGTTGATTGGATATGGATTTCGATTAAAAATTTGATCTATAAAAAATACTAAGGAGCGATTCGATGTTTGAAGTCATCTTTACATCATCAAGAAGTGTTACAGCAGAATTACTAAATAATGATATCTACTATGCCAATAAAGCTTATGATGTATATCTTGATCAAACGTTAGTCTTAAGAGATGTTAAGACCAATGTTTTTTCGCTTTACAATTTAAAACCAAATCAGACCTATACATTAAATATTGATGGTTTTGTCGTTTCATTTAAGACAGAAAGTGAATCTGCATATTTAAATGTTAAAGATTTTGGAGCAGTGGGTGATGGTATCCATGATGATACTATGGCCATTCAAGCCGCGATTACTGCTTGTCCAAAAGGTGGACTTATTCATATACCCGTTGGAAAGTATTTAGTTAAACCACTTTTCTTAAAAAGTCATGTAACGATTGAACTCGTTAAGGGTGCAGTGATCTTAGGACATACGGATAGAAATAAGTATCCAATTCTACCTGCACAAATTATTAAGATGGATGGATCTATTTTAGAACTCTCTTCATGGGAAGGAAATAGTGCACCAACATTCGCATCCATTATCACTGGAATTGAAGTTGAGAATGTAAAAATCATTGGTGAAGGTATCATTGATGAACAATCGGATAAGTCCGATTGGTGGATTAATCATAAAGTGATGCGTGGTGGAGCATGGCGTCCAAAAGGTGTCTTTCTATCGAATTCAAAACATATTGGATTACAAGGTATTACCGTAACGAATACTCCTTCATGGAATCTTCATCCCTATTTCTCATCATATATTGATTTTATTGACTTAAAACTGATTAGCCCTAAAGATTCACCAAATACCGATGGGTGCAACCCAGAATCATGTGACCATGTGAGAGTCATTGGTGTTAACTTCTCAGTGGGTGATGACTGTATCGCGATTAAATCTGGAAAGTTTGAAATGGGTATGAAATATCGAAAACCAACTTCAGATATGCTTGTCAGAAACTGTATGATGGCTTATGGTCATGGTGCAGTTGTCTTAGGTAGTGAGATGAGTGGTGGCGTTAAAAACTTATCTGTTTCCAAATGCTATTTTAAACAAACAGACCGTGGACTTCGTATTAAAACGAGAAGAGGCAGAGGTGAATCTGCACAGATCGATGGCATCACATTTGAGAATATTTACATGGAAGATGTCTTAACACCGCTTGTCATGAACATGTATTATTTTTGTGATGACGATGGTAAGACAGAATATGT
>JAEWVV010000101.1 GCA_023458995.1 Bacillota bacterium | reverse complement strand
GAGGTATACTTGGATGAAATTTGTTGAAACCTATAGTTACCACGACATCGGTTATCAAAAGCTATTTCACCACCAAAGTTGGCGAGTAGCAACTCTAAACTACATCGATGAACTTGAGATTGACCGTATTTTCTACGTGGAAGCTCACGCATTAACCGATGAAGTCTTTGTTCTATTAGAAGGCGAATGCACTTTGATTTTTACCGAAGTTGTGGAAGGTAAAATTAAAGATTTCACATGTGTTCCTATGGAAAAACATGTTGTCTATAAAATACCTAGTGGTATTTATCATACGCATACTCTTTCAAAAGAAGCTCATGTTTTAATCATAGAAGAAGAAAGCACAAATTATGATAATTCATCTCGAATTTATTTAACAAATGATGACAAGAATAAGCTGATAGCTTGCTATAAGGAATCTTTAAAATGAAGTGGAAACTTAAGTGGGAAGACCAATTTGAGATGGATGGTAAACCAAATCCAAAACACTGGCAATTAGAAGTTGGTGGTCACGGTTTTGGTAATAATGAAGCACAGTATTATACAGATAACCTAAAGAATGCTTATGTCAAAGATGGTATCCTTCACATTGTAGGGTTAAAAGAAAACTTAAATGAAAACCACTATACCTCAGCTAAACTTACAACACTTAATAAACATAGCATCAAATATGGCAGAATTGAAGTGATGGCTAAGTTACCTAAGGGACGTGGCACATGGCCAGCGATTTGGTTTCTTGGTGAAAATATAAGTGATGTAGGTTGGCCAATGTGCGGTGAGATTGATCTTATGGAACATGTCGGACATACAGAAGAACGTATTCACTTCTCCCTTCATGCAGATTCCCATCACCACTTAATAGGAAATCAACCGACCTATGTTGAAGATATTAAAGGGATTTTAGATGGTTTTCATGAATATGCACTTGAATGGGATCAAGAAGGTATTACCTTTTTCCTTGATGGAATAAAGAAAGTTTCGTTTATGAGAAAAGATTATCTTCATATTCAAAACTGGCCATTTGACAAACCGTTTTACTTAATCCTAAATATCGCTTTAGGCGGTACATGGGGTGGAGCAATCGACGATTCTATATTCCCAACAGAATTTCTATTTAAATACATCAAAGTATACGAAAGAAGTGATCTAGATGACTAAAAAAAGAAATATTTACACCATTGCTAAAGAACTTAATCTTGCACCTGGAACAATCTCTAAAGTATTAAACCAAAACGGTAACGTCTCAGAAAAAACAAGAGAACGCGTCTTATCCTATATCAAAAAAGTTGGATATGTACCTGCATCATCAGCGCGTATGCTTAAATCGAAAAGAACATATACCGTTGGTATTGTATTTACTGAAGAATCCGATGTTGGACTTGAACATAGTTTCTTCTCCTCCATTCTTCAACATTTTAAGACCTATGTTGAAAAAGAAGGATATGAACTCTCATTTATCGTTAAAAAGTTAGGGAAACATGAATTATCCTATTATGAATGGTGTCAAAACAAACGTGTCGATGGCGTTTACATCGTCGTTGGTAACTATAATGATCAAGGACTATATGAACTGATCAACAGTGATATCCCTTGTGTGTCAACCGATATGATTGTTGATGGACTTCATACAGTTATTTCAGATAATGAACAAGGCATCAAAATTACGTTAGAATTTGTTAAAAAGCATTTGAAGAAAGAAAGAGTTGCGATGATATCAGGTCCGATTCAATCGAAAGCTTTCCATGAACGTTTACTTGCATTCAAACGTGAAATGGAACGTCTAGAATTACCGCTCACTGATCAACAAATCGCATATGCCGAAAGTTTTGGATTTACATCAGGTTATAATGCAGTTCGTGAACTTATTTCTAAGAATCCAGTTAAACCAGAAGTGATTGTTGTTGCATCCGATGATATCGCACTTGGAGTTTTAAAAGGATTAGCTGATTTAAACATTAAATGCCCAGAAGAAATTCAAGTTATTGGTTTTGATGATATTGCATTTGCTAAACATTTTACACCCTCGTTAACAACTGTTGCACAGGATAGAAAATTACTTGGTGAAACAGCAGCAAAGATCTTAATCCGATTAATGGATGGCGTTGAAGAAAATATTCCAGAAGTTACAAAATTACCAGTTGAATTGATTGTAAGAAATTCAACAAAAATCTAATAAAAAGTAAGTTATTTGAAAACGCTACCACTAAGGTGGTAAAATTAAAGTGTACGAAAAGAGAAACCGATTTCCTTGGAGGATATATGAATCAAAACAACGTATCATTTACCATGAATCAGTATCAAAAAAAGAAACCTTTCTCAAGTTTCTTAAGTGGTATCGCGGGACCTCTTGGTATTCCGCTTTGGGCTTTTTATGTGAACCGTGGTCAAGCGATCGCATCTTTTGGTCTTCGAGATAAAAATGGTTCAATCATGGAATTTTATCCTGCTAACTTAGCTTATCAATATACATCAAAGATTGGATTTCGTACTTTTATTAAGGTTGATAACGAAGTTCATGAATGTTTTAATGAGAAAAATGAAAATCAACACATGATTATTCAACCCGATGAGTTAACACTGATTGAGAATGTCGAAAAGTTTGGTATTGAAATTAAAGTAACTTATTTCACCCTTCCAAATGAGATGTTCGCTGGCTTGGTTAGAAGAGTTGAATTAAAGAACTTAAGCGATAGAAAAGTTGATTTAGAAATTGTTGATGGCCTTGCACAAATCTTACCATCAGGTATTGATTATGGCGGATATAAAGCAATCTCAAACTTACTCCAAAGTTGGATGGAAACAATAACTACAAAAGACTATAACTTCTATAAGCTTAGAGCATCCACTGAAGATTCAGCTGAAGTGAAGATGGTAAAAGATGGAAATTTCTATTTTACAAAAGCATCAACTGAACCTCTTTATATCGGTGATTACAAGATGGTCTTTGATGAAGATACATCCTTAGAAACACCGTATCAGTTTATGAATAATTCTTATGATCAGTTTAGTAAACTTGAACAGACCATGGTCAATCAAGTACCTTCAGCAATGTCATTACTCAAGTTTCATAATTTAAAAGATGAAGTATTTATCTCAGTGATTGGTTATGCATCATCAACGGATATCTTAGATGAAAAAGTAAAACTTTATAGTGTATCAAAACTTGAAGAAAAAAGACTAGAAAACCAAAAACTTCATCAAAAACTGATGCAGGCAGTAGAAACAAAGACAAACGAATCAAAACTCGATAATTATTTCAAACAATGTTATATCGATAACGTCCTACGTGGAGGAAAACCCTATATTTTCCAAACATTAGATGGAGATATAGGATATCATCTCTATTCAAGAAAACATGGTGACTTAGAAAGAGATTATAATTTCTTCTCGATTGAACCTTATTTCTACTCACAAGGTAATGGTAACTTTAGAGATGTCTTGCAAAATAGACGTAATGACATCTTCTTTACACCTCAAATGGGAGATTTCAACATCTTACAGTTCACTTCACTTATTCAAGCGGATGGCTATAATCCGCTGTCGATTGAAGGTGTGAAATTCTCCTATGAGGGGGACCTAAGTATTTATCCAGATGAAATTAAAAAAATCATTAAAGGCGAATTTACACCAGGGATGATCGCTACAGAGTTTAATCGGTTAGGTTTAGAAGTTGATTCTAACTTAAGAGGTGTATTAGCTAAATCAAGAGTCATCGTTAAGGCATCTTTTGGTGAAGGTTATTGGGAAGATCACTTCACTTACTTCTATGACTTATTCGATAGTTACTTAAATATATTCCCTGATAAAGAAGATAACCTACTCTTTCATAAAGAAGTACCATTCTTTAAATCACCAGTTAAAGTGTTACCTCGCAAACTTAAATACGTGAAAACAAAAGATGGCAAGATTAGACAATATGGCGCAATCCATCATAACCACGAAGAAAAGGATGGATGGTTAGAAGGACAAAACGGTTTAATCAAGGTCAATGTAATGGGTAAACTCATTACACTTATCTTAAACAAGTTTGCACATTTAGACCCCGCAGAAATCGGATTATCCTATGAAGGGAACAAGCCTGGATGGAATGATGCGATGAACGGATTACCTGGACTCTTCGGTTCAGGGGTATCTGAAATGATTGAACTTACGAAGCTTGTGGACTTCATTTTAGAAAAACTTACACAATATAAAGATCACGAAATCAAGATACTCGCATCAACATTTGAACTTGGATTAGCACTTTCAAAAGTGAAGGGGGAAACACCTTACGATAGGTTCAATGAGCGTATGTCGGTATTAGAGAAATACCGGGATCAATTAGATCAAGAACAATCAACAATTTCTATCAAGTTTTACGAGTTAGAAGAACTCCTAAAAAAGATGAAATCTACATTAGAAGAAAGTATCAAACGTGCGAAAGAAATAAATCCGGTAATTCCAACCTACCTTATCTTTGAAGCAAAAGATTATGTTGAACTTAAAGATGAACATGGAAACCCAATTATTGGTGAATACGGATTACCAACAGTATCAGTTCAGTCATTCGAAATGAGGGCACTTCCTAATTTCTTAGAAGCACCCGCACGTTATTTAAAGAATCATGCAAGTGAAGATGAAGCAAATCACCTTCATCACTTGATTAAAAACTCTGAACTCTATGATCAAAATCTTCATTTCTACAAAACATCAGTATCCATAGAAGAAGAAAATCATGAAATTGGACGTATTAGAGCATTTACCAAAGGTTGGTTTGAAAGGGAATCTAATTTCCTTCATATGACATATAAGTATTTACTAGGACTTCTTAAAGCAGGTTTATACGATACGTTCTATGAAGAAATAAAAACAAACCTAACAGCTTTCATGGATCCCTTAGTTTATGGTAGATCACCTTATGAAAACTCATCATTTATTGCACCATCAAACAATCCAGATCCTAAGAAAAGAGGACAAGGATTCGTATCAAGATTAACAGGTTCTACAGCAGAAGTCTTATCGATGTGGAAACTGATGTTCTTTGGACCTCATATGTTCTATCTTGATCATGGTCAGCTTTCATTCAAACTTGAACCTAAACTTCATAAGAGCTTATTCAAAAATGGTCAAATTGAAGTTACTCTGTTTGAAAAAACAAAAGTTGTTTATTTTAACCCAACTGGTTTAGACACCTATGATCCGGCATGTAAAATTGAAAAAATGGTTTTATTTAAAGGCGATGAGGAATGTGAAATCACATCCGATCGCATTATCGGAAAGTGGACAAGAGACATCCGGGATGGATATGTCGATCAAATAAATGTCTATATACAAGGAGGAAAATAAATTGAGAAAGAAATGGTTAGTTTTAATTCTAATCGCAGTATTTGGTATCTTCTTAGTTTCATGTGTGGAAGAACCAGAACCGACACCTGAACCAGTTCTCACAGCAATTACATTCGCTGGAGTCGCTGATTTAGAACTTGAATTCAACGCTGAATTCAACGTGCTTACGGGTGTCACTGCAACGGGAAATGATAGCAAAGATTATACATCAAAGATTACATATACAACGATTGCTACCGTTTCAGCTACGCATATGTTGGATACTACAAAAGTGGGTACTCATGGTATTCGATATGAAGTAAAAGAAGGTACATTAACAGCACAAAGATGGCGTTATATCACTGTTAAGGCACCCGAAGCAGTTGAAGGTGAACTCTTAGTTAACAAAGATTTCTCACAAGGCACAGCTGGTTGGGATAATCCAAGCGTTGTTTATAATGCAGATGGCTCATCCATGACAATGTCTGTTGAAAACGGTGAACTCAAAGCAGTAACAGTTGCTGGAGCAAACTCCTTTACTCCTCGTTTTGGTCAAATGAATGTTGCATTTGAACAAGGGAAAGCTTATAAGATTTCCTTTGATGCAAGAGCTGATAAAGAAAAGAAGATCAACATACAAGTTGGTGAACTTCTCACTGCATCACCTTATTTCACAGACTTTAAGACAGGTCAAACAGAACATCGTACACTTACGACAACCATGACAAATTATGAATTTGTATTTATCCATAATCAAGACAATAAACGTGGTGGTATCTTATTTGAACTAGGTGCTATCGCTGGCGTTGGTGTAGGTGAAGCATTTACTTTCTGGTTTGATAATATTGAAGTAGAAGAAGTACCTATTCCTGAAGATGAAACAGCTCCAGTAATTTCTGGTGTTTCAAATAAGACCGTACTCATTGGTTCAACTGTTGATGTTACTGCTGGTATTACAGCACTTGACGTTGTTGATGGTAATCTTACTGACGAACTCGTCTTCGTTATTAAGAATGCAAATGACGAAGTTGTAACTGCAGTTGATACAACCGTTGAAGGTGTATTTACAGTCGAAGTATCTGTAAGTGATGCTGCTCTAAATGAAGCAATCGCTACATTTACAATCGAAGTTGTAGGTATGAAGTTCCTTGATACGAACTTAGTTAAGAATGGCGACTTCAAAGCTGACTTAGATACTGTAAAACCTGAATGGTCTGTTTGGTCACAAGATTGGGATGCAGCGCCTGTTGTTACAACAGCACAAGATAAGGTTTTAGGCACTTACACAGTAGATATTACGGGTGGTGGTGTTGCAGCATGGGCTATTCAATTAGCACAAACACAATATATTACACTTGAACAAGGTATGACCTATCGCGTTCAATTCACTGCAAAAGCTGAAGTAGCTCGTAAGATTAATTTAGCACTTGGTTATGGCGACCCATGGGTTCCATATGGCCGTCAAGATGGTATATCACTTACCACGACAGATGCTGTTTATGAATACTTATTTACAGTTACTCAAGAAACTCATCTTGTTAACCTCGTATTCGAATTAGGACAACAAGAAGGATTTGCTGATGGATTTGTTACAATCTCTAACGTGAAATTACAACAAGCAGATCTACCACTTATTATTGGAAATGGTGATTTTAGAGATCTTGGATGGCAAGGTTTCGTCAATGACTGGGAAGGCTCAGTTGCTACATTCCAACCTGTTGGTGGTGAATTTGTTTATAGTTTGACAAAATATGTTGGTGGTGTAAATTCTTATAAATTACAATTAATTTATGGTACAAAACTTGTTCTTGAAGCAAATACAGCATACACATTTACGTTTGATGCTTATGCATCACAAAATATTGAAATTAATCCTTTCTTTACACAAGGTTTGGAAGCAGACTGGAATAACTTAGTGACTACAGGTAAAGTTGCACTTACAGGAACTAAGACTACGTATACATTAAACTTTACAACAGGTGAATCTGTTACGTTACCATTTGAATTCAAATTCGAATTTGGTGATCAATTTACACCATTTGAATCAGGTAATGAATGGCTCAAGTTTGATAACTTGTCATTTAAGAAAGATGGCGTTGATGTGGAATTATTAGAAAACGGAGATGCAGAATCTATCGTTGGTAAACATACATATGATAATTCAGGTGGTGGTGCTGGTACGATGGTTTATGGTCCAGAAGGTGCGGTCATTACTGTGACGGGATTAGGTGGAGCAGCTTATCAACCTCATTACTACTACATGATTGATTCTTTAGCAGGTGGTAAATATACAGCAGTTCTTAAGATGTCATCAAGCGTAGCACGTGATTTCAGATTTAACATGATCTTACCAGATGATGATTGGGTTTCAATTCTTCCTGATACAAAAGTTGATTTTGAAGTTGAAACTCCTGATCAAATGGTTACAGTTACTGTAAGTTTCGTCGTTGCTACTGAATTAACAAATGTTAAGGTTGAATTAGACTTTGGTACACTTGGAGATCCATTTGTTTCACTTCCAGGCACATTTACACTTCACAGTTTCTTGATCTACCAAGATTTAAATTAATCGGAGGATCTATATATGAAGAAAATATTAACTCTTATGATGCTTTTAGCGTTTGGATTTGCACTTGTTGCTTGTAATGGCGATGAAGATCCAACAGTCGATGTTGAAACTCCACCCGTTCAAACGATCGAATTAACATATGCTGACTGGGGCGATGCTAAATTTAACCAGCGCATGATTGATGCATTTATGGAAAAATATCCACACATTCGTGTCACACTTCGTACAGATATCGCAGGTTCTGGTTCTGAATTTACTGGAAACCTTGTGACAGCTGCACAAGCAGGTATTCTTCCTGACGTGTTTGCGACAGATAACGTTCCTACAGTTATTAATGCAGGTTTAACACTTGATGTTGCGAGTATGTGGAATGAAGATGCTGATGCACAACAAGTTTATGATAATATTGCATTAACAGGTGTGTATAACGGCAAACGATATGCAGTACCATCATTCCAATTCTTAAAGGGTATTATGATTAACTTAAATATCTTTGAAGATGCAAACTTAAGTTCAGTTGCTGGTAAGTATCGTATTGATAACGATGGTTATCCTGTCAAGGACTGGACACATTCTGAATTTGTCGAAATTGCAAAAGCAATTAAAAACTTTGACTTAAATAATCCAGAAAACCTCGTTATTGGTTTTGATACATGGTATGGTTCACCAGATTTCCAACAAGTTTGGCCAATGATGAATAATGCGAATGTCCAATATGATACATGGGATGGCGAAGCGTTCCATTACACATCCGATGCTTGGATTCAAGCAATGCAAACCAAAGTATCCATTCATCAGTTAACTGATGGAACAACAACACGTTTTACTGAAGAAGACCTTAATGATCCTGATAATGAAGCTTTGAGAACTTATATGATTCAAACGGGTTATGCAGCAATGGATATTGAAGGTTCTTGGCAGTTTGGTATTATTAATGCCGCTAAAGAAACAAGCAATATCGATTTAGGTTTCTGGCCATACCCCAGTGGATCAGCTGGTTTATTCCCACCAACAATTCTTGATTACCAGTGCGTATCCTATCAAACAGCTTATCCAGAAGAAGCATTCTTACTCGCTAAATGGATGACATTTGGTAGAGATGGTTGGTTAACAAGACTTGATCTACTTGAAGCTGATAGAGATGCGAAGATTGCAGCTGGCGAAATGCCTGCATTCTTGGATCGTTTCCCAGTTGCTGATTATGAAGGCGTTTGGGATAGAGTCTTTGATTTAGTCGATGGTATTGAAGGTATTGATTACATTTTAAATCGTATTGAATATTCTAAGCCTGACCTAGACAAATGGCTTCCAGGATATAAAGAATTTTGGGCATGGGTAAGCAATCCAGAAAATCCATATAACTGGGATAGTTTAGTTACCGCAGGTCCAACAGCTGTACCTACCTATGCAGCACAATGGGAAGCAATGGCGAACCAAATCGTATCAGAACAACTAGAAAATTTAGGTAAATAGTTTATCAATTTTGGGATGAGAGGGGAAATTCCCCTCTCTAACCCATGTTTTTTGGAGGGTATATGAAACAATTCTTAGACTATTTAAAAAAAGGAATGCATAAAATTTTCTCATTTTTTAGTACCTTGACCGTAAAAAAATGGATATTGATTACTTTATCCGTCTTTTTCATTTTACTGATTAGCTTTTCTTTTTTTAAGAAGTCCACGATGAAGGGGCATTATGATGGTCTAGATCTGATGAATGACTATTCGAATACCTTTTTATCCTCTGCTTTTAATACACCACTTTATTCAGAAATCGTTAAAACATATGAAGCACAAAATAAAACTGAAGTTGGTGTTTCAGTAACGATTCCAACGGGAGATATGGTTGGACATGTGATTGACCATAAT
>JAEWVV010000100.1 GCA_023458995.1 Bacillota bacterium | reverse complement strand
AGCACAAACTCTCTATAAACAATGGTTTGTGGATTTTGACTTTCCTAATGATGATGGACTCCCATATAAAACAAGCGGTGGAGAAATGGTTGAGAGTAAATTAGGACTAATTCCTAAGGGTTGGGAAGTTAAAGAGTTGTCAGATATGGCTGTGGTATCTTCCGGGAAACGACCACCAATCAAAGTTAAAAAGAAAACTAGTGAATACAAGTACCCAGTCATTGGTGCAAGTGGAGTGATGGCATATACTCAAGAATACAACATTGATGAAAAAATCTTGAGTATTGGTAGAGTAGGAACTCATGGTATTGTGCAAAGAATTACAGAAAAGGTATGGGTATCTGATAATACACTAACAATTAAGTCGAATCTTTATGAGTTTGTGTATCAAATTTTAAATCAATTTGATTATAAATCATTGAATAGGGGGAGCACGCAACCATTAATTACTCAAACGGATGTCAACAAAATAGGAATTTTAGTTCCTAAAAATGACTTACTAAAATATTTTGAAAAAGTAGTGTCTAGTTTATTTGAAGTACATAAATATAATTTGATTCAAAATTACAAACTAGCTGAAACTAGAGACCTATTACTACCTAAACTAATGAGTGGTGAAATTAGAGTACCAATAAAGGAGTAGTTCAATATGAGTGAAAATAGATTTTATGAGTCCAATATTGAAGAAGCAGCCTTAGAATGGTTAGAAGAACTAGGCTATGGTACTGAGTATGGACCAAATATTAGTCCTGGTGGCGATAATTCTTTAAGGGAATCTTATTATGATGTCATAATTAAAGATAAATTAGAAGAGTCTTTATATCTTATAAATAAAGACTTACCTAAGTCTGCAATTAAAGATGCTTTAAGAGAAATATTAATATCTAAGCATGTATCTTTAATTGAAAATAATAAAGCATTTCAAAAGATGCTAACAGATGGCGTTAGTGTTAGATATAAAGATAAAAATGGCGACAATAAACATGGTTTAGTTAAGGTTATTGATTTTGATAATATTAATAACAATGATTTTTATGCTGTGAATCAATATACAGTTATTGACACACAATATGAGAAACGACCTGACATTGTTGTTTTTGTTAATGGTATTCCAATTTCATTATTTGAACTTAAAACAGCATCAGATGAAAATATTACTATTGATGCTGCATACAATCAGATCAAAACATACCAAGAACAAGTACCATCATTATTTGTATATAATTCATTTAATGTAATAAGTGATGGGCTACATGCTAAAGTAGGGACGATTACTTCAAACAAAGATTGGTACATGACATGGCGTACGATGGATGGTGAAAAATTGGCACCGACATCTATACCCCAATTAGAAGTAGTTATAAAAGGAATGTTTCATAAAAAACGTCTTTTAGATATAATTAAAAACTTTATATTGTTTCAAGATAACAACCATGAATATACAAAAATATTAGCAGGGTATCACCAGTATCATGCAGTTAATACTGCAGTTACCTCTAGCTTAGATGCTACAAGTGATGATGGTGATAAAAGAATTGGAGTTATTTGGCATACTCAAGGTAGTGGCAAATCACTATCGATGGTTTTTTATGCTGCTAAAATGATAACTTCTAAAGAATTATCTAATCCGACAATTGTGGTTATAACAGATAGAAACGATTTAGATGATCAACTGTATTTAACCTTTGCTAAATCGAGTGAACTACTTAGAACAAATCCAATTCAAGTAGAATCAAGAGAACACTTAAAACAAGAATTAAACAAAAGAACTTCTGGTGGAATTATCTTTACCACTATTCAAAAATTTACTGAAGCCTCATTAAGCGAACCATTAACAAATAGAAGTAATGTTATTGTGATTGTTGATGAAGCACATAGAAGCCAGTACGGCTTTAGTGCTAAAATTGTTACTGATAATAATAGTGCATCAGAAAAGTATGGATATGCTAAATACATGCGTGATTCATTGCCTAATGCTTCATACATCGGTTTTACTGGGACACCAATAGAATCAGCTGATAAAAATACAAGAGCCGTCTTTGGTGATTATATTGCTGTATATGATATGGCACAATCAGTAGCTGATGGTAATACTGTTAGAATTTATTATGAAAGTAGAATTGCTAAAATTGATTTTACTGATGATTACTTCAACATCGATGATGATTATGAAGAGATCACTGAATACCAAGAAGAAGTCCAACAAGAATCCTTAAAGCGTAAATGGGCAAGGTTAGAAAAAATAGTAGGTAGTCAAGATCGAATCAGAAATATTGCCAATGATATTGTAACTCACTTTGAAAACAGACAAACTTCAATGGAAACACCAGTTGGTAAAGCAATGGTAGTTGCGATGAGTAGAAGAATTGCAGTTGAGCTTTATAATGAGATTATTAAAATAAAACCAGAATGGCATTCTGATGATTTATTAAAAGGTAAAATAAAGATCGTAATGACTGGAAATTCAAGCGACCCGCTAGAATGGCAAAAACATACTGGAACAAAACAAACAAGAGAAACACTTTCCCGCAGAATGAAAGATAATAACGATGAGCTTGAAATTGTTATTGTTAGAGATATGTGGTTAACAGGATTTGATGTGCCAAGCATGCATACCATGTATATAGATAAACCAATGCAAGGTCATAACCTAATGCAAGCTATAGCAAGAGTAAACCGTGTTTTTAGAGAAAAACAGGGTGGTTTAATTGTAGACTATATTGGTATTGCAGATAACCTTAAAAAGGCCTTATCAGAGTATACAGATGATGATAGAAATGAAACAGGACTTGATACCGAGGTTGCAGTTTCATTAATGATAGAAAAAATTGATGTGATAAGAGAAATGTTACATCATCATGATTATTCAAAATATTTCAGTGGTACAAATTCAGATAAACTTCAAGCTATTATGGAGACTATTGACTATATCAT
>JAEWVV010000099.1 GCA_023458995.1 Bacillota bacterium | reverse complement strand
CTTCTGACCAGAAGTGTCTGGATCCATAGTTATACTTGAGATTCGCATGCTCGTCAAAGATGATCAAGCTGCTCTTTCCTTTGAGATATCCCATGAATGAACTTACGGCGATCTTTGGTGGTATTTTGACGAGCATGTGCTTCCACTATTTCGACACCTTTGTATTCACAAAGAGGTCTCAAATATTTCCCGATATCTGCTCGGAGTTTACCATAGATCGCTTTTCTTCGATACTTCGGGGTGAACACGATGTGGTACTGGCAGTTCCATTTCGTATGTGATAAACCACTAGTGTCATCATTCATCTTTGGCATTGGTGATAGAATCCTCCTTGATTTAATTGGTGTAAGGCAATTGGTCATTACCATTATACCAATCAAGGGGATTCTTTTTTCAACGCTTCCGCTTCTTTGAGTCCACCCGCAGAGCAGGTGGTTTTATGTTAGTCTTCGACCAACATAATGAAAAAAAGGAACTCAGCACGAGTTCCTTTTTTGTTAGGTTGTGTGTAAATCTTTTTTGATTTCTTCAAAGTAGCGTTTTAATGCACTTTGATAATCGCAAAACTCACCTTGTGGACAATCAACGCACATGATTAGCTCGCGTAATCTCTTAGGTATGAAAACACGAATTTCTTCATCGTTATATCCAACTTGTAATTTATCGCCATCGATCATGATTGGACGCTTTAATACCGATGGATTGTCGATAATGAACTCTTTGAGCTCACTAATTTTCATGTCTTCGACATCGAGTGATTGTTCTTTAAAAATCTTGGAGCGAGTTGAAATGATGTCTTCAAAACCATTTTCTGCATTTTCCAACATACGATCGATATCGTCTTCTGTGATTCGTTGGTTAAATAGGTTTTTTTCTTCATAAGGTATCTTATGATCATCAAGCCACTTTTTCGCTTTCCGACAAGATGAACAACTAGGTGTTGTAAAAATTGTAATCATTGTCTTCCTCCTCTAGGAGCATAGGTATTAGCCTATAGCACTATGTGTTCTTGTATAAAAGATTTTTCCTTGCGGTTTTATTATATAATTATTCACTCCTAAATACAACATCACAGGGAAAAAATGGTCTTATTTTACACAATTCAAGAAATTAACGTTTCAGTCTATTCGATTGATAGGTTATAATAGAACTATGTTATATAAAAAAGGAGTAGAAACACATGTCTAAATGGGATTTATCACTTTTTTACCCCAATCTAGAAGCTTGGGAGGAAGATTTAAAAAAACTACCTGCTCATATCGATCACTTAGGATCATTTAAAGGTAAACTTTCTGATTTTGCATCATTTCGTGAATTTTATGTTTCTGAGGAAGAAACAACTAAATTAATGTATCGGCTTTACGGTTTCATTCACTTATCATCTGACTTAAACTTAAAAGATACAGTTAAATCTGCGAAAAACCAACAATTAATGTTAATGTTTTCTGACTTAGGTCAAAAGACTTCATTCGTTTCCCCAGAGTTAATTTCTATGGGTGAAGAAAAAGTCATGAGTTTTGTGAATGCTGATGATTTTCTAAAAACACATAAGTTTGAAATGGAAAAACTGTTTTTACAACAAAAACACGTTTTATCAACAGATCAAGAAACAATTCTTGCAAACTTTGGTGCATCACGCAGTGTTCCATCATCTTTATATCAAGCATTAGCGATTATCGATCGTCAAGATGAAAAAGTAACTCTAACCTCTGGAAAAGAAATTACAGTTTCTCAATCTAATTATCGTTCTTTACTTGCAGAAACACCACTTGCCGAAGATCGTAAGATTATCTTTGAAGCTGCATTTAAACGTTACAAAGACAATCGTGCTGCTTTTGCAAGTACTTATAACCTTGTTTTACAACAATTAGCAGCAAACTATAAATCAAGAAATTATGAAAGTTCACTTGAAGCTGCTTTATTTAGAAATAACATTCCAACTTCTGTTTTTCATAATCTTAAGGATGCTGCTTATGAAAATACTGCTCAAATCAAACGTTATATCGCTTTACGCAAGAAACACTTAAAACTTGAGAAATATCATACATATGATCGTTTCATGAAACTGGCTAAAGATGATACGAAGTATTCCTTTGAAACTGCGAGAAATATGTTCTTTGAAGCAATTAAACATATGGACCCCGTCTTTGTTGAACATCAAAAAGAAGCATTAAAAGATGGATTTGTTGATGCATATCCTGCTGATGGTAAACGTACAGGTGCTTATTCATCAGGACTTTATGGATTCCATCCTTATATCTTACTCAATCATGATGATACACTAGATTCAGTCTTCACATTAGCACATGAGGCTGGACACTCAGCGCATACGATCTTCTCAAATGAATCACAACCAATGGCAATGGCAGATTATACGATCTTCGTTGCTGAAATTGCATCCACATTTAACGAACATGTCTTACTTGATTATTTAATCAGTCAGTCAAAAACAAAAGAACAAAAAATTGATCTATTAGAAACAGCCATCGATGGTATTATGGCAACCTTCTTCCGTCAAACACTATTTGCTACATACGAATATGAAGCGAATAAACTTGTTGAACAAGGTGTTCCCATCACTTATCAATCTTTATCGAAAATTATGATTGATCTTTATAAACATTATTACGATCTTGATATTACTGAAGAAAATGGTAAAGAATACGTTTGGGCTTATATTCCTCATCTTTATTACACACCATTCTATGTTTACCAGTATGCAACATCCTACAGTGCATCCTTAAAGATTTATGATAATGTGAAGAAGGGTGAACCTAACGCAATGAAGAATTATCTTGGTTTATTAAAATCAGGTGGTTCCGATTATCCCGTTAACCAAGCTGCTAAAGCAGGAGCTGACTTAACCAATAAAGAAACATTCATGGCAGTCATCAACCGCTTTGTAAGCCTTGTTGACCAACTCGAGAAAGTACTTGAAGAATAACTAGACCTCGTGTATAATGAGGTTGTGCAGTGAAAAGGATGAATCATATTAAACGATTATACTTAGCGATTCGGGATGGTGAAAGCCGAACATAATCAAATATGATGTGGGACCTTGGAGCACAATAGTACTGTCGGCTTTAACGACATTGAGGGCTAAGTCATTGACTTAGAACTAAGGTGGCACCGCGTGTAAACGTCCTTAGATTATTTAAGGGCGTTTTTATTTTTTTAAGGAGGATTAACTATGGCAACTGCAGTTATCGAAAGAAAAAAGGTAGAAGAAATCGAACTACCCATCAATTTACAAGTCAAAGCACAAAAAAGAAAGACACTCGTGTCAGGCATTCAACCCACAGGAAAACTGACATTAGGTAACTATATTGGAGCGCTTCGTCAGTTTGTTACACTTCAGGATGAACTTGAGGATACCGAGTTCTTCATTTTTATTGCTGATCTACATGCCATTACAACACCGATTGATCGTCAAGAATTAAAGAAAAATATCAGAAGTGTTGCAGCATTATATATTGCATGTGGTCTTGACCCTAAAAAGGTGAACCTATTTATTCAATCTGAAGTATTAGAGCATAGCGCATTAGGGTATATCATGGAATCGACAGCTTATGTTGGCGAAATGGAACGAATGACCCAGTATAAAGATAAAAAGGGTAAACAGGTCGAGGGTATTCGTACATCACTTCTTACTTATCCTGCACTGATGGCTGCTGATATCTTACTTTATGATGCACATTTAGTACCCATCGGTGATGACCAGAAACAGCACTTAGAACTTACAAGAGATCTAGCTACACGTTTTAACAATGCTTATGGGGAAACATTCGTTGTTCCTGAAGGCTTCTATCCCAAAACTGGTGCACGTATCAAGAGTTTGACTGATCCTGAAAAGAAAATGTCAAAATCAGATGATAATCCAAAATCTTATATTTTACTTCTCGATGATTTACAAAATATTCGAAACAAAATCAAAAGTGCAGTAACAGACTCCGATACAAAGATAAAATTTGATTTAAAAAAGAAACCTGGTATTTCTAATTTACTTCAGATTTATGCATCATTAACGGATTATTCAATTAAAGAACTCGAAGAAAAATATAAAGATTCAAATTATGCAGTCTTTAAATCAGACTTAGCTGAAATCGTTTGTGACACCATTCGTCCCATTCAACAAAAGTATTTCCAAATCATCAACGATGCCAAACTAGATGAAATCTTGAGTCAAGGTGCAGAACGTGCAAGATTCGTTGCTGGAAGAAAGATCCAAAAGGTTTATAAGAAAATAGGCTTAGGTCGTATCAAATAAAAAAGGAGAAATCTCCTTTTTATTTTGCAGCTGTAACCTTAAATTCTTCGATTGGATATTCGACATCGCCATCGATTTGAATATAGGTTGGCTTATCAAATTTAATCGAAATCTCCTGTCCACGAATAATCTTCACATATTTTTTAAATATTGTATGCCAACCGAGATATATTGTTGGGAAAATAAGAATTAATAGCCATTTAGGAATATCTTTAACTACAACTAAGTATAAATCTTTTTCTAATCGATTAGCTTTAGGTGCAATCTTCATCCCACCGCCATAATAAGCACTATTCATCATACTTGCAAACCATATTTTATGCTCAGTAAATGTATAGTCATCTACTTTAATGGTCGCTGATATATGTTTAAATTTGGTAAATCCCTCAAAAGCATGTCTAAAATAGTTCAGTTTGCTTTTCTTATACTTTGAGTGGTTTACTAAATAAGCAATCATCCCGTCAAGCCCACCACCAACACCATTTAAAAAATAACGTTTTTTATCTTGGAATGTAACGATCGGTAGATTTTTTAAATACTCTTTAATCGGTACAACTTTGTTTTTAATCTTTAACGAACGTGCAAAATCATTACCTGTACCTGCTTGATACATGCATAAGTCTTGTGTAAATGATAATTGATTGATTCGATTCGCTAAATGATTAATCGTTCCATCACCACCGATGATGATAATACGATCACCTTCATTGCATCCAGCAAGAAAAAGATCAACATCATCAATAGCAAGAATATTATAACTTACGACAGGTCGACCATCTTTTTTGAGTTTTTTAATGATCTTTTGGATGAATTTGTCATTTTTACCATTACGTGATAGCGGATTATAGAGTAGGATATCCATAGTTTCTTGTATATTCAATAGTGTAGTATTTAACTGATTGAATATAGCTTCCTTTCTTTTAAATAACTATAATTAAATATAGGTACTGTGGATTTGAGATTCATATGTATAGCTTTGACTATTAGAGGAGTA
>JAEWVV010000098.1 GCA_023458995.1 Bacillota bacterium | reverse complement strand
GTATAAGGGACATGTCCTAAATCATAGGCGTAAGTATTTGCATTAAAAATGACAGATGAATAACCTGTTGCTGCAATATTTAAAATGTTATAGTTATTATTCTTACGTGTAACTTCAATGACATAGTCATTAGCAATTCCATTTTCTGATGTTACCGTGACTTTAAAGCTATGTGTTGGTTGTGATAAAGTCTTAGTACCAGCACCTGTAACTGTTGAACGATCAAGTGGGTTAACACTTGCATTAAGTGTCATGGATGTCACTGTATTGTTCACTCTGATTTGATAAAGGTTTTTATCGGCATTAAATGTTTGATCACCTGTTAAAAGATCAACACCACCAACTAAAACTTCTAAATCAGATAGTTTATTCAGTGTATTTGCTTGTTGTCTTTCAATACTAATCGTATAAACACTACCTTTTGTACCAAATTCACTTGTTGCAAATACAGTAAATGAGTTCATTCCATCTTTTAATGTCATGACGCCAGTTCCTGTTAAAACTGCAAATGAATCAGCTGTTACTGCTTCGATATTAATCGATTGTTTTGTGTACAATACTGGAGCTAATGTATAGGTTAATGTAGTTTGGTTAAAACTAATAGATTCTCCATCAATAGTCATACTTTGAATGATATTGTTATCATTTTTACGTGTAACTTCGATGAGGTATGTTTGTTTAGTCGTACCATCTTCAGCGGTTACTGTCACTCTAAATGTGTTAAGACCGACTGAAATAGGCTGATTACCTGTATCACCTGATAATGTTTGATACTGACCAGCTTTAAGTGTTGGGTTGATTTGGATTTGTGACACGCTTCTATCTACACGCATTGTATAAGATAAAACAGATGGACTGAAAGTTCCAGCTAAGAGATTGACTTCTCCTGCCATAACGCTTAAGTTTTCTAGACTTGCATCTGTTCTAGCTGCTTCTTGAGTCACTGTGTAGGTATAAGTAGTACCTTGTGTTCCAAACTCAGAAACGGCGTAAATTGAAATGGTGTTTAATCCTTGTTTCAATGTATAGGTATAGGGTGATGTTTGAATAACACCATTGATATAGAGCTTAGCACTTGAATCGAGTGTTTCAATATCGAAGATTAAGGTCTTTGTACTGAAAGGAACGTTACCTAACGCATAACTTAAGGTTGACTTACTAAAAATGGTACTTTCAAATGATGACACTTCGATATTTTCAATGTCGTTAACATCGTTTGCACGTGTGACTTCAATGGTATAGATATTTTCTGTTCCATCTTCTGCAGTAACTTTCACATTGAATGTGTTTAAACCAAGAACGAGTGTCTTAGAACCTGCACCAGTCACTGATGAACGGTCTAATGGATTGACGCTTGCGTTAATGGTTAATGAAGTCAATGAATTGTTTACTCTAATTTGGTAAAGATTCTTATGGGTATCAAATGCTTGATCTCCAATAAGTACATCAGAACCACCAACAAGGACTTCTAAATCAGATAGTTTGTTTAGTGTACTTGCTACTTTACGTTCAATGTTAATGGTGTAGGTTGTACCTTTTGTACCAAATTCACTTGTTGCATAGACTGTAAATGTATTAAGTCCATCTTTTAAAGTCTTTTCACCATTTCCACTAACAACTGCATATGTATCAGCCGCTACTCCTTGGATTGTGATAGTTTGTTTAGCAAATGTCACTGATGGAAGTGTATAGGTCAAAGTACCTGCATTAAAATTAATGGATTCACCATCAACAGTGATATCTTGAATGATATTGTTATCATTTTTCTTTATGACTTCTATTAAATAAGTCTGTTTGGTAATTCCGTCTTCTGCCGTGACTGTTACTCTAAATGTGTTAACACCAACAGAAAGTGGCTGATTACCGGTATCACCAGATAAAGTTTGTCCTTGACCTGTCTTAAGGGTTGCGTTGATTTGAATTTGAGATAAACTTCTGTCAACGCGCATCGAATAAGAAAGAACACTTGGACTGAATACACCATCAAGTAAGTTATAACTTCCTGCCATGACAGAGAGTGATTCAAGGTTTGCATTGGTTTTAGCTGCTTCTTGAGTTAAAGTATAAGTGTAAGTTTGTCCTTTCGTACCAAATTCAGAAACTGCATAAACTGATATCGTGTTTAGTCCTGATTTTAATGTGATTGTATAGGGTGATGTTTGAAGTCCGCCATTAATATAGAGTTTTGCACTTGGATCAGCTTGTGTAATTGTCATATGAAGTGTCTTCATGCTGAAAGGAACGTTTCCTAACGCATATGCATATGTTGTCTTAGTAAAGATGATGCTCTCAAATAAACTGATTTCGATATTATCGATTTCGTTATTATCATTAGCTCTCATCACTTCAATCACATAGGTGTTTTCTGTTCCATCTTCAGCTTTAACCCTGATATTAAAGCTGTTTGCTCCTAATACGAGGCTCTTCGAACCTGATCCAGTCACTGTTGAGCGGTCAAGAGGATCAACTGTTGCATTTATAATAACTGATGTGACTGTGTTATCAACTCGTAATTGATAAAGATTTTTACTTGCATTAAATACTTGGTCGCCAACTAAAACATCAGATCCACCGACTAAAACTTCTAAATCGGATAGTTTGTTTGCAGTATTTGCTTGTTGTCTAACGACATTAATTGTATATACAGTACCTTTAGTACCAAAGTCACTCGTTGCATAAACTGTAAATGAATTCATGCCATCTTTAAGGGTCATGGTTCCATTACCAGTAACAACTGCATAAGAATCAGTCGGAGTTGCTTGGATGACGATTGATTGTTTTGTAAACAAAACAGATTCTAACGTATAGGTAAGTGTTTCTTGATCAAAACTAATAGATTTACCATCAACTGTGATATTTTGAATATCATGAATGTCATTTTTTCTCGTTACTTCAATGAGGTATGTTTGTTTGGTTACTCCATCTTCAGCTGTTACAGTAACTCTAAATATGTTCACTCCAATGGATAAAGGTTGATTACCTGTATCACCCGATAAGGTTTGGTTTTCACCGACTTTTAGTGTTGCAAACAACTGAACTTGTGTCACACTTCGATCCACTCTCATGGTATAAGAAAGAACAGCTGGATTAAAGATATCAGCAAGTAAGTTCGTTGTTCCTGCCATGACTTCTAAGTTTGAAAGACTTGCATCTTTCTTAGCGGCTTCTTGGGTAATGGTATACGTGTAAGTAGCACCTTTCGTACCAAACTCCGAAACGGCATGAACTGTAATTGTATTTAAACCTGATTTTAGTGTATAAGTTGATACACGGCTAACTTCTTGATTGTTAACATAGAGTTTAGCTCTTGTATCATTTAACAAGATATCAAATGATATTGATTTTGTACTATAGGATACAGTTCCTAAATTATACGTGTACTGATCATTCTTATAGACAACTGATTCAAAATGATCAACTACGATATCATCGATTTTGTTATTATCGTTTTTACGGGTTACTTCAATAATATATGTCTTTTGAACACCATTTTCTGCAGTAACAACCACATTAAATGTTTGTGTTGTTAAACTTAACGTCTTAACACCTGCACCTGTGTATGTGGAATTCAGTGCAGGATTAACAGATGCATTAATCGTTAATTCTGTAATATTTGCATCCACTCTAATTTGATAAGTTAATTTTGATGCACTAAATGCTTTGTCATCCACTAAGAGATTTGTTTCACCAAGTAATACTTCTAAGTTTGATAAATCATTATTGGTATTTGGTTCATTGACGGTGACATATACGGTATATGTTTGTCCAACAGTACCTGCTTGTGAAGTCACATTAAATGTGAATACATTTTCACCAGCAACTAAATCCCAATTTCCAGCTAATGAAAGTTTAGGTGCAGTTACTGTTGCAAATTCATCTGTCTTTTGAATAGATACAGTTAAAAACTTCGTTGAGAAAGGTAATGATGATAAATGAAGCTCTCTAGACAAATCAAAATGAGATGGTAGATAAACTTGTCCACCGATTGATATTGAATTAAATGAGTAAATATCATTTGCTCTTAAAATATCAACCGTGTATGTTTTAATAACTCCACTTTCAGATTCAACTAAAATACTGACTGTTTTGGTTGCTCCACTTGTAAGTGTATATTTACCTGGGCCAGAAATAACTCTTGAACCATTATCAAGTGGGACTGCCGCACTTACAGTCACCTCTGTGATTTGATTATCAACCCTGACAAAGTAATTTAATACTGATGATGAAAAACTTGGTGTAAGTGCATAACTTCCAACAGTAAGTGATTGTAAGATATTTTCTGTTCTTGCTTGATTTCTAGTAATGTTAAAGACATACTCAGCACCTTTAACACCTGCTTCAGAAACGGCATAAACAACTAACGTATTATTACCGACTGCAAGTGATTCCGCTCCACTACCTGTAACAACTGAATTCGCACCTGCAGGTGTATTGACTGTCACACTTGTTAATGTATTGGTAAATGGGACATTTAGTGTATAGGATGTGACACCTGGGTCAAATGAGAAATTGATATTATCAAATGTGATGTTTTGAATTGAGTTATCCGTATTTGCTGCAACAATCTCTAATGTATACGTATTTGATGTTCCATTTTCTGCAGTGACTAATATCGTCACTGTTTTAACTACACCACGTGTTAATGAGACTTGTTGTGATGTTCCACCATTGTACTTAATGGTTGCTTTGCTACCATCTTCTAAAACACCTTCAACGAAAACAGATGTTGTTGTTCCTGGGAAAATGATACGATCATATCCATTAAACTTCGTTGGTGAGAACCCATCAACCGTTGTACCATTGACCTTTAGGTCATCTAATTTATTCTTTGTATCAGCTGCTCTTCTCACAAAGGATACGGTGTACTGTCTAACAGATCCATCTTCAGCTAAAACGTTAATAGAAAGTGTTTGTGTTGTATCTGATAACGTTATATCAAAATAACCTTCATTTGCTAAAGCACCTGGCTTAAAGCCATCACCGGTAATCGTTGATTTTAAGGATGTTGTAAGTTGATAACGGATACGTGAATACTTATAATCAAAACGGTAGATATAGGTGTAAGTACTGCTGTTATATTCATAATCACCTGTGTCAAAGCTAATCACTTGATAGCCATTGTCTCTGTCTGTTATAGATGATGTCACAATTTCTTTTAAATCAGATTTCTTAACGATTTCAACATTATAGGTTTGTGTTGTAACTGAATCTTGTGCAGTAACAATAATGCGATATAAATGCGTTCCAACACCAAGTGATGATGTATTGATCATCATATTGGTTAATTCTTGATCAGATGCATCAACAAGTTTTACAGTTGCAAGCGGATCAATTGTTGTAAGAATTTGTATTTCTTCTGCACCTGAGGATGATAGTGTATATTTATATACACCACTCACGGGAGTAATTGAATTTGTAGATAATCCTTCAACAACTTTAACATTGGATAGTGTTGTATTCGTCGATGGACTTCTTAAGACAGAAACAACATACATTTCGTATGTACCATCTTGTGCAGTTACTTTCACATCAAGATCAATCGTTTGGTTATAACTGATAGGGATGGTTTGTGAGTTTGTATTATGCATAAGGTTTGTATACGTTGAATCTGTTGATTTCTTATATTGAATCGATGCTGTTTGATCTTCTAATAAAACTTTAAATGAAAAGTTTGTTGATGCTTCAGGTAAAACATAGGAATACTTCACATCACCATTGAATGTTGCTTCATTACCTGAAACAAAGACAGATGTAATGTTTTTATTTCCCGATGGTGCTTCACGGTTAACATTAATCGTATATGTTTTTTGTGATCCATTTTCAGCAGTAACAACAAATGTTTCAACGGTGGTACCAACATTAAACGTCTTTGAAATCGTTGTTTTGTTTAATTGCGATAAATCAGCTGGATCGATATATGCATTTATCGTTAAGTCGGATTGTGCATTGGTAAGATTAATATCATATACTGTCACTTCTGGACTAAATGCAGGAGACATTTCTCCTTTATTAATCGTTAGATTACTTAAGCTATTATTGGAACTTGCTTGAGATACACTTAACGTTAGTTCGTATGTTTTTGAGATAAAAGACTCACCTTCACCATCAACGACAAAAAGGGTGATCTTATCCCCTGTTTTATAAGGTGCAGTTGCTCCAGATTGAGTTACTAACGCACTTTCGCTTGTTTTTGTAATGGATAAGCTCAGCGGTTGTAATGAATCTTTATACGAAATCGAAACCTGATTGATTGCTGGTGATACGCCAACTGTACTATTATAATGGATTGTGCCAGAGACACCGGATACCTTAACGTTTTCAAGGTCAGCACTCACAATAGTTTCAATACCCGTACCAATAACAAGTGGTGTTGAAACGAGTGAACTTGCTGCATATTGAACACCACTGCTGTTAGCTGCAGTTGGTACGTTAGCCTTAATTTGAATATTGTTTTCTGTGATGGGTGTGCCAGATTTTATTTTGACAAAAAATTTGGCAACTTTTACACCCTCGAGTGGCACATTATAATCAGTAAGTTTCGCTTTAGATGCTGTGTCAATATTTTTAGATATACTAAAGAAATTAGGGTTTGTATTATCGGCAATCACCATGTAGGTAGGACCCGTTTTTGTATCACGACCATCGACATAGGTTAACGTTTGAAGAACGGTAAGCCCACCAT
>JAEWVV010000097.1 GCA_023458995.1 Bacillota bacterium | reverse complement strand
GATTTCTTTATCATGCTTAATGATATAAGTTTCATAGCCTTCTAAAGATAGCGCATAAACTAAATCTTGAAAGTATGTAACGTCTCTTATATCATGTGGTTTATCCATAAAGTATGTATCGTAGATTGATTTAAGGAGTGTCATGTTGGATGTTTGTTCAATTTGACAGTTCTCTAATTTTTCATAATGACCAACTTTTTCCATGCGTCCAACTGGAATAAATCCACTTGCTTGATAGACCTTTGGAATCTCTGTTTTTAAGATGATCCAAGGGATATTTTTTATCTTACACTCATGAATAAATGCATCAAGAAGTCGTTTCATGTAACCTTGTCTTCTATAACTTTTAGCGGTTGCTGCACCGACAATAAGAGGTATTTCTATCACTTTATCCACGTACTTATAACTGTTTATCTTAATGTGTAAACATGCCTTCATAAAGCCATCTTCAAGGATATAACGCATGTTATTTTCCTTATGATGATGTAAGAAAAAGTAATCTCTATAGGCTTTGGAATCTTCAGGGAAAGCTTCTTCATAAAGGGCATAAGACTTGATCATCAGTGGGTTAAAATGAAGTGCATATTTGGTATCTTTATATAAAGGTTGATAAGATAATTTAGCGCGTCTTAACTCAGGAAGACCTACGTCTTCTTGTCTATTTAAGAATCTCGTCTCACTAAAAACTTGACTTGCCATTTGGTATGAAATCATTTGATAACTTCCTATAAAGGTGTAGTCTGCTTTCTCAAATAAGACAATACCAATATTTGATTCTGTGATGATACCTATGGTGACTCCAACAATAAGGTTATCAACTTTTAAGACATAACACTGATAATCTAAACCTTGATCGAGTAGGGAAAGTGTCTTATAAAAAGCATCAAGATCATCAATGGCTCCACCTTGATTTTTATAGCGTTCAATAAAATCAAGAAGAAGAGATTTCATCTCTTTTTGATAACGTAAAAATCTATAACTATATTTCTTGATGAACTGAGAAATAAGATTACGTTTTCTGTGATAGGCTTGTCCTTTCATCTGAATAAACTCATTTGTGTCATAGATATATTCCGATAACTTATCATCAAGTAAAAATAAGGTATCAGGTAAATCAAGATATTTCTTCATTGCTGCAGTAATCCCAATAATTCTTGAAGTGGGATAATACGTTTTAATATGATTGATACCCATAATAAGGAGTTCGATAGAACTTGCAACTGGTGGAAAAAACCATAAAACATCATGTTTCAAGCAACGGATATAACCAATCTCATCTTTCCACATAATCTCAATACATTCGTCTTTAGACCATGCTAAAAGATTTAAAAAGACAAGTTCTGAAGATAAGTAATCTTGATAGAAGGGAAGTTTACGAATGGTTTGATTAAACAACGCTTGGTCTTCCATACTTACTTTCCGGTAGTGATTCATGATAACTCCTTAATATTCATTCTCATAGATAGAATACTTGATTTATGAATACTTGTAAAGCAACTTAAGAATGAAAAGGGTGTTTCAGGTAAACACACCCAAAACACCCATTGATCTTTATTTTTGTTCGATTTTAATCGATTTAATTTCCATGACATAAGGAAGGTCTTCATCATGAATTTCTCCACCATACCAACCACCTACTGCAAGATTCATAATCAAATAATAGGGGTGATCAAATGGCCATTCATTGACTGTATCATTTGCTTCTTTAGTCACTCTAAAATATTCTTTTCCATCACAGGAAAACTTTAAGTAATCTTTCGTCCAGTCAAGTTCATAATCATGAAACGCATCGGATGCATCACTTAATTCAATCTTTGCACCTTTATCGGTATTGATTGTATGATTAAAAGACTTTGTATGAATTGCAGAAGTAACGATACCAGGACGGTTACCAGCAAATTCAACTAAATCGATTTCACCACATAAAGGCCATCCAACTTGATTGGATGAAGTATTACCCATGAGCCATAAAGCTGGCCATGCGCCTCTACCTTTTGGCATTTTTGCACGTATCGTTAATTTTCCATACATGAATTCTAGTTTACCTTTGGAACTCAATCTTGCTGAAACATAACGACATTCATCAGAATCATTTAAAGTAGCTTTTATTTTTAGACTTTGATTGGAAACATAAGCTTGATTAATATCTTCAACATAACATTGTGATTCATTGTTTGCCCATTTCGTACCAACTTGATACGTCCAAATCTTGGGATCTGGTTTTCCATCAACTAGAAATTTCTCATCATAAATTATCATTTTTCATCCTCCAAAATCACAAAAATAGTATAACATAGAGCGTATATTTCTTGACGGTTTTATGATAACATAATGAAGGGAGATGATCGGATGATTCATTTTAGAGAAATTACAGAAGAAAATGTGTTTGATGTTATTAAGTTATCAGAGACTTTAGATGATTACCAAAAAACATGTGTAGCACCTAATGTCATTTCACTTGCTGAAGCTTATGTCAGTAAACGTGCATGGCCAAGAGCAATCTATCAAGATGATGAACTTGTTGGCTTTATTATGCTCGCACTTCATGATGATGACATCGATTCAAATGACCAACCATCCTACTATTTATGGCGTTTCATGATTGCTAAAGAACACCAGAATAAAGGATATGGAAAAGCCGCCCTTGATTTAATTATTGAAAAAGCAAAAAATGATGGGCAGAAGTATTTATACCTATCGTGTGAAACTGAAGGGGATATGCCTTATAAGTTTTACATTAAGTATGGATTTGTTGATACCTTCGAAAAAGCTGAAGGAGAAGAAATCCTCAAACTTAAGCTTTAGGTTATCATCTAAACACAAAAACGTTAGCACTCATCACTTAAGATGATAAAAATTTTATTAAAGGAGAAGCAAGAAAGAAATGAACCTGTTTCCAGCTGTAAGACAAATCAATATGCTTGACGGAAAAATTGATCTAAAACGAGGGATTCCTTTTAGACATAATGAACTTTCCAAAAAAGCAAAAGTAGCATTTTCATCACCGTTTTATGAAGCAAGAGAAGATGAAGAAGCGAAACTTGAATTAATTTACAATCCAAAGCTACATAACGAAGGATATGAAATCACCATTGATCGTGATGGTATCCATCTATCCTATAAAACGGAAAAGGGTATATACTATGGTGCAAAAACGATTAGACAAATCATGTTTCAATCACAAAATGTTGCTCCATTTTTAGAAATCAAAGATGAACCTGAACTAAATATCAGAGGTTTTATGCTGGATATTTCTAGAAACAAAATACCTTCATTAACGACATTAAAAGACTATGTTGATCTTTTAAGCCAACTCAATTACAACCATTTTGAACTCTATATTGAAGGTTTTAGTTATTACTATCCAAGTTTTGATCATCTCTATAAAGAAGGTATGACACCTCTCACACCTAAAGATTATAGAGCACTAGAGCGTTATGCAAAAGCACATATGATTGATTTAGTTCCTTGTCATAATGGTTTAGGACATATGACCGAGTGGTTAAAACATTATCCTGAACTTGCAGTCATACCTGATGGGATGTTCTTTTGGGGATCACATCGTGAACCTTCAACCATTAATCCACTTGATCCAAACAGTTTAGAACTTGTTAAGTCATTTTATAGTGATGCGTTAAAGAACACATCTTCATCTTTATTCCATATGAATTTAGATGAACCTTATGAATTAGGTCATGGGAAAACAGAGGAAGATGCTAAGAAAATTGGTGTTGGACAACTCTATTTAGACTATGTTTTGAAACTTGCTGATTTTATTAAGTCACATAAGAAAACACCGATGGTTTGGGGAGATGTCTTAAATCATCATCCAGAAACGATTGAACAATTACCTAAAGATTTAATTTTTGTCGATTGGGGGTATGATCTTGATTATCCATTCCACCAGACATTAAAGCGTTTGGGTGATTTAAATGTGAAGTTTATGGCTGCGCCAGGAACTTCTACATGGAATTCACTCACCGGGCGTACAGAAACGATGTTGGAAAATATTAGACAAGCCGCACTCCATACCAAAGTCAACCATGGTGAAGGTATTTTACTGACTGAATGGGGTGACAATGGACATGTACAAACATTCCCAATGGCAATCCCAGCAATTGTTTATGGTGGTATGGAAGCGTGGAACAGTAAGATGGATAATCGTTTTAAACTTCGTTATTTTATTGATCATTTTGTTGTATGTGACAGAAAAGAAATTGCAGGTCACCTCTTACTCGATATGGGTAGATATAGTTTACTTGAAGAAAGTTATACCTATAATGGTACGAAACTGATGAATATTATCTATGCTGCAAAACATTTGGATACTGCCGATTTACAAGGAACTTTCTTCTATCAATTTAGACATCACATATATGGAAGACAGGATGTCTATAAGATCTTAACAAGACAACTTGATGGATGGGTAGATTCTTATCAAAAAATACGTTCAAAATATAAACAAGGTCAATTAATTCAAGAAGAAATAGGTTTATCACTTCGTTTAGTACGCACATTTATGATTCTTATTCGTATGCAGGCTGATGATATTCGTACACCAGAGTATAAGGAAATGCGAAAAGAATTGATCAAAACATATCCTGATCTATTAAAAGAATATGAGACTAAATGGTTGATTCGTAATACAAAAGGTGGATTAGAAAAATCGATGGAAGCCTTAAAGATTATTGGTGAAGTCATTAAGTTGCAGCCTTATGAAGCAATTAACAGAAATCCAACCTTAAGAAAACATGACGAGCTATTAAAGAGAAAAACTGTTTACTTAAATTGATGAATGAAAACCCCTTTCGCACCTGAAAGGGGTTTTGTTTATGTATGCACTTATTTATTTTCAAGAATAAACCGAATTCCTCCAGTAATAATGCGTTTTGTTATTTCAGCCATTTCATGAGGTGATTCTTTCATCCCATTGGATAGCCAAAGTCTTAAAATACCGATAAACGAATTTAATACCGAAATATAGTAATATTCCATCTGTGCATCATCTTTTACATTTTTAGACTTTTTATAGGACGTTCTAAATGCTTGTCTACCTAAATTAAAGACTTTTTCAACGAAGTGTGGATCTGCATTTTTAATAATTAAGAGTTCAAAAAGTTCATGATACTTTAGGGATAAATCATACACATCAAAAAATATTTGATTAGAGAAATAACGTATATCTTTTTCACTTTGTTTAATGAGATAGAGAAGTTCAATCCAAACTTCGCTTTCTAGTTTTTCAATTAAATCTTGAACACTTTGGAAGTGTGCATAAAAGGTTGTTCTGTTAATATTGGCTTCATAACAAAGTTCTTTAATCGTAATTTCTTGAACAGATATAGTTTGAACAAGTTTATAAAGAGCCTCTTTTAAAAGTGTATGGGTCACACGGATGCGGTGATCCGTTTTTTGTTGATTCATGAAATCATCACCTCTTAATTTGAGCATACCACCAAAATGTTTAATAAACAACATTGTGATGGAAATAACACGCTGTTGTTGGGAAAAACCCATCAGTGTGGGGTAATTATGAATTAAAACCAACACAATAGAAGATAAGTGTAGATTAAGTGGATGAAATCCATATTTTTATTGGGTAATTATGCTTAGTTTCATATCTATACTTAAAAGTATAAGGGAGTGATATGATGAAAAAATATTTAACACTTATTTTAACAGTTTTGATTGTTGGTTTATCCATCTTTTTGATGAGTAGGGTTGTCGTGAATTATAATATGAAGAAATACTTACCAGATGATGATCCACTCAAAGAAGGTATCACCCTCCACGATGAACTCTATGGTGAATCGAGTTATACAAATCTATTGCTTAGAGATGTAAGTCTAAGTGATGCATTGGATGTTAGAAATGATCTTCTGGGTGTTTCTCATGTTGTGGGGGTTAGTTTTATTGGTGATGTTTTAAATCAAATGACTTTTGGAATTCTTTTATCTGAAGTAGATCCAGTAACGCAAAACAATATCAATCAGACATTAACTAACCTTATGTCAACAGGTCTATCTTTTGAAGAAAGCTTTTATCAAATCATTATGAATGCACCAGATGCCTTAGTTTCTGATCTTAAAGACCAAATTGGTAGATACGAACAAGATGGATATTATAAAATGACAATCCAAATCAATCTATCACCAAGCTCAAGTGATATCGAAAATGTCATCGAAGATATTAAAGATTTGATTGACGAAAAAGAGTATTCATACTCACTTGCAGGTGGTGTGATGAATGATCTTTTCGTCAGAAGAGCAATTGAAGATGAAGTGATGAAAATCACACTCATTTTAATTCCACTTGTTTTAGTCATTTTATTGATGATGACACCATCGTTTGCTGATTTAATTGTCTTTTTAGTTATTAGTGGAGTTGCGATTGTCGTTAATCTTGGAACAAACTTCATCTTCAAAGATATTTCATTTATTACACAGTCGATGGCAATTGCACTTCAACTTGCGATTTCTTTAGACTATATCATCTTTATTGTTCATAGATATCATAAAGAAAGAGAAAATCATGAAAAAGAAACTGCGATGAAAGTGACATTAAAAGGTGTCTTATCACCTGTGGTTGCATCCGCTGTAACAACAGGAGCAAGTTTTGTTGCTTTAGTGTTCATGCGTTTTTCAATTGGTATGGATATTGGATTAGTTTTCTTAAAGGCAGTTGCATTATCTGCGATTTCTTCGCTTCTTTTAGGACCTGTTTTGATCAGAATACTCGATTCTTGGATTTTTAAATCTAAACATAAAGTATTCACACCTAAGTTTGCGAAATTCTCTAAATTTGTATATCGTTTTCGTTATGTGTTCTTAAGTTTATTTATTTTAAGTATTGTCCCAGCTTATTATTTCCAATCTCAAAACACCTTTATTTACGGTGAATCAGCATTAATTAGTAGTGCTGGAACATCATATGACGATGATGTAAAAGAAATGATCGATCTTTTTGGAAATGATAATCAAATCGTTATTTTGACCAATCAAGATCCTGCAAAGGAAGCTCTACTTTATCAAGCACTTGTGACGAGTGATGACTTATATATCACCTCAGTTCAAAGTATGGTTTCTTATCAAAGTATAATCACAGATCCATTAGTATTAGTAAGTCTAAGCCCAAACTTTTATCAAGGTGGTTATGCACGTATGATATTAACCCTTGATTTAAAAGAAGAAGATGAAGTGACTGAAAGAGTTGTTATAGAAATTCAAGATCTTGTTAAGAGTTTTGGTTTTGATGAATCCTATGTGATTGGTTCATCTCCAGCAGCACTATCCATAAAAAATGTCATTGAAACCGATTATCTTTATGTCACGCTCATTGCTGTTTTATTAATCATGGTTGTCATATTCTTCACATTTAAGAACTGGATTTTACCCATCATTTTACCAGCTGTTATTATGAACTCTGTATTCCTTGCGATGAGTATTCCTTATTTTCTTGGTAATTCCCTAGCATTCTTAGGTTACCTAATCGTTTCAACTATCCTTTTAGGAGCAACCATCGATTATGCAATTCTATTTACAAAACGTTATATTGAATTAAGAGAAACGATGGATGTGCATTTAAGTATAGAGCATGCGATTGAAGATAGTGCCCCATCCATTACAACATCAGCGCTTATCTTTGGTATTGCTGGTCTATCGTTAGGATTTATATCTTCAGTTTTAGCGATTCAACAAATTGGTCTTCAAATCGCTCTTGGTGCACTATTTGGTCTCTTATCTGTACTTGTTTTATTACCTCAACTTATTTTAATTTTTGATAAACTCATTACACGTTCAAAGATTAAAATGAAATAGTATATCTTATAAAATTACAGGGCGACTCAGTCGTCCTGTTTTTTTATGTTGACGGGATTGAGAAGAGAATAATTGTCTCATTATGATATAATAGAAACGGTCAATTTTTTAAGTATTTAATATAGTTGTGATTATTCATTTCGGAAACATTAACCTTAAATGAAAAAGTAACTTGCGATTGAAGAATGAAGTCTTTTTATTGACAGATTAACTTGCGCAGAGAGCCAAAAGAGGGTAAAAAAAGCGAAAGTTTGCGTGACATTTCACATGAGCATGTGATAAGATGAGGGTGAACAATCACCTTTTAAACAGCAGGAAAAAAGCTTGACTAACCTGCGCTGTCAAGGTAATTTGCGTATGCGCTAAGCGTTTCCCACCGGGGTGATTGTCGAACTATCTGACGATCGTTGGCGTCAGATGAATGGAATCGGGGTCTATGGCCTCGATTTTCAATTGATGGAGGATGTGTTCACCAAAGGTTTGACGGGTCAATTCGTAAGCTGTTTTGAACTGATTGGATCGGATGCGGTAGCTGTTGATATGGCTGACCGCGATGTCAAGTTTGGTCTGAACGAGGGTGTCGAAGGACTTCCCTTTCGGAAAGATGTAGCGGAGGATGCGATGGATGGACTCGACAGCTCCCTTCTGATAGGAGGCCAGTGGATCACAGTAGAAAACTCGCGTACGGCAGATCCCTTTAACGTTTTTCTCGATGTCTTCTGGCTGGCTGAACTCCGTTCCACGATCGGTTAAAATGACGGGAAAAAGTCTTGAGAAATCATCGGTTCCCAGTGTCTTTTCAAGGTGTGCGAGACCTCTGATGACGCCGCCAGATCCCCTGCTGACGACGAATGCTATCAACAGGTGAAGCTCGATGACGATGAGCGTCAGGATCATCTGCCTGTCTGAGCGAAGGCCGATGACGGTGTCCATCTGCGCCGTGAATTGTCCGGGGTGCTGATGGATGTAGCTGAGGTAGTCATAGAACGTTCTTCCCGTATAGCGCGCGCTGTCGGGATGCTCCTGCTGCGCTTTCTTTCGCGGTTTCATCCGGACCTTGTTCCTGAGTTTATAGAGCTCAGGGGAGAGAATTCTTCGGTTTAAGTAGCGGTAGATGGTCCTTTCGGTGACCTTGATCTCGGGGTGGCTTGCAAGGATGTGTGCGGGCGATTGACCCCGGTCAATACCCGCTTTCAGAATGTCATCAACCCTGGCGAGTTCGGTTGCGCTCAAGCGGATGTTTCGTCTTTTGACGCTGAGCGTCGTTCGGTAAGCCTTATCTGCTGTCTTGGCATCGTAGAAGTAGCGGTCTGAGGAGCACTGTGCCTTGAAGGGACAGCTGTCGCACACATAGGGATATTTGAGGTGCTGTGCACAGATGAATTTTTGTGAGGTGTTGAACTGAAACTTGTTGCTTTCCCTGCGCTCTAAGTGCGTCTTAATCTCCTGCGAAATCGTCCGCGGGCTCTTGTGGATTCTCTCGCTCAATGCTTTGAGCGATAAGCCTTCTTTCAGTCCGAGCTTAATGTCCATGCGTTGGTCGAGTGAGAGGTGCTTGTAATCATACATATTTCTCATCTCCTTCATGCCGGTAGGAAACATCTATAGTATATTACGTTTCATGAAATATAAACCCTAACTATCCCTCAATTGACAATGTAAGATTTCTTTTATATAAGTTATACGAATTTTACTTTGTCAATTAGAGGAAGTTAGAAAACATTGGTGACTATAGACATTTTTGATAGATTTTATGGTACAATGAACTAAATGGTTTCTTGATTTTCTAAGAAATATATACGTTACATAATTAAGTAATAATCAAAACTCATACATAGACAAGCATAGAAGAACCAAATTTACTCTATTCATGTTTTCTGCACGATATATATCT
>JAEWVV010000096.1 GCA_023458995.1 Bacillota bacterium | reverse complement strand
CTTATGAATATGATGGCAATACCATTATTAAAAACATTAACCCATATCCATTACACGGACAGGTTTGGGACAAGAAAAAAGAGTAGAAATATTTATTTAAATTATTTTTAGTCATACAAACTATATAAATTAATAAGATATCACTTTATACAGTTTAAAATATCAATTATTATGACATAAATATATTTTGCGGTGGCTATAAATGCTACCGTTTTTTCATTATAATAAGGCTAAATTGTGTTATTTTCTAAAAACTGGCGAAAAGGAAGAAATACCCTATCTGCTACTGCCAGAAAAAGTCACAAAAAATGGCGGAAAGAGCTTCTATATAGATATTGCCACCGCCACCAATGTCAACCTTGTAGAACAGGGATTGAGAGTCTACAATATTCCAATACATTCTTGATTTTGTTGTCTCAAAAAGAACATCTTAAAGGAGGTGGTTTAGATGTGAAAATGAATGATTTTGATGTGTACTAGCAAACTATAGGAGGTGAAATTAATGTTAAGTATACAACAATACAAGAAGCTTCAAGAGTATAAGGAAATAGGACTATCCAAAGTCAAAGTATCTGAAAAATTGAACCTATCGTATAAGACGATTTGTAACTGGTGGGACAAAGACCAAGCATTTTTCAATGCCTTTCATAAGAATCATGAGTATGTCTTAGATAATTATAGACAATACATCATTGAGATTTTAAAAATAAGTCCTCAAATAAACAATACTGTTTTATATAAAAGGATTAAAGATGACTTTTCTGAATTTGATGTCCAAAGTTCATCGTTCTTCAAGTATGTAAAAGAAGTAAGAGAACAAACAGGGTTACTTAAACCTAAACGAAAGTTTCAGATTAGAGAAGTAACTGAACCAGGCTATGAAGCTCAAGTTGATTTTGGTCAGTACGTGATGAGAACAGAATACAAGAAAAATGTAAGAGTCTATTTCTTCTGTATGACGTTATCATTCTCACGAATGAAGTTTGCTTACTTTTCAGTTGATCCACTTGATATCAAGAAAACGATTGATGCTCATATTGATGCGTTTAAGTATTTTGGTGGAAGACCTCAAATGATTGTCTATGACCAAGATAAAACAATGGTGGTGTCTGAAAACTTAGGTGAAGTGATATTTGTTAAAGAGTTTGAAGATTTCATTAAAGAGACAGGCTTTACGATATATCTATGTAAAGGTTATGATCCATCAACAAAAGGTAAGATTGAAAAAACAGTAGACTACATCAAACACCAATTTTTAGATGGCAGAATCTATTATGGAATTGATAGACTCACTCAAGAATTCGTTGGATGGTTAGATCGAGATGGTAATGGTATGGTTCATGAAATCACGAAAAAACCACCACGAGAACTATTTAAGAAAGAATATCCAAAACTACAAAAGTATGTGGAAAAGAAAAACGATGAGATTGTCATTCATACGGTTTATCACGATACAGTAGAATACAGAGATAATCTCTATAAACTACCAAGTGAGAGTGTGAATGAAGGAGATAGGATTAGAATTGAACGATATGATGATCAGTTAATTTTCTATCATGCAGGAACGAATGAACTACTTTGTAAGCATAGACTATTACTAGGTAAAGGAAATGTTGTTACTTTAAATGTTGAAGTTCATGATGAACCAACAATTGAAGAAGTATTACTAGATGAGTATAAAGATTATGAAATATCAAGTATCTTCTTTAAAGTACTTAGAGAACAAAAACCTAGATATGTTTATCCACAGTGCCGTAAAATTGGAAGTTTAAAGAAACATTATGCAAAAGAGATGATTGCAGAAGGTATGAGGTATTGTGTGGGAGTGGATATTTGTAGTGCGTTTGAACTGTGTTCGTGGTTAGTTTATAAAATGGGTGAGATACTTGCTAAAAAGGTGTTACCACCACATACGATTAAACATTATAAAATTAGAGCTGAAGAAATCAGAAAGGAGTTAAATGATGGCAGATATTAAAGTAATCCAAGATCTAGCTCGAACCTTAAACTTACAAAATATTGCAAGTGGCATCATTGATTTAAATGATGAAACCATTTCTAATAAAGAGTATTTGTATAAGGTATTACTAGAAGAAGTAAACATTAGAAAAAAGAATAAGCTCAAAGACTTAAAACATATGTCAAGACTTAAACCACTGGTCTTTGATGAGGTGCGTATTAGTGATGGACTTAAGTGGCAGTTGTCTAGAATCAAAGAAATGGATTTTAATGAAACAAGAGAAAACATCATTATTGTTGGGGACTGTTCAACAGGTAAGACTTCACTTGCAACAACAATCGGTAATCATGCAATCGAAAAAGGTGCGAAAGTGGTTTATGTTACCCAAGAAGAATTATTAGTCGAATCTAAGATAAAGAAAAAAACTTGGAATAATATCTTAATCGCTGATATGGTGATTGTTGATGATATGTTTTATCTAACACCATCAGAAGAAGAATTGATCCAAGTTTATAAGTTACTAATGTTCTTACAAGAAACAAGAAGCATTATTTTAGTTACGAATAGACCACTCTCAAGTTGGAAGAACATGAATATAGATACGCATATTGTTGAGACACTTGCTAAAAGACTCATGCAAGATGCACAAATTATATCGCTTTAAAATAGATAGTAGTTTCATCTGTTGGCTCAAAAACTATCTATTCATTTGAACCAAGCGATGAGGTTATTATCCCCTTTGGATGATAGAAGTTCCTAGCAATAAATCTAAGCATTTTACTTAGAATCCAGCAAAACAGGCTAATAAAACTAGTATTTTGGGGTAGGGGGGTCTAAATCTCTACAGGTAAAGACCTACCACCGAGCCTGGGGTTTCGTGCGAATTTTTTTCATTTCAAAGGGTAAGGTCCGATAAGACAATCTCCCAGTTATGAGCTGATTCAGTCGGAAATAGGCTGTATGAAAGGATTTCTTTATACCCTTCAGGCGTGATTCCTAAAGCGAAGTATAAAGC
>JAEWVV010000095.1 GCA_023458995.1 Bacillota bacterium | reverse complement strand
AGGCAAGGGACTTTGACTCCCTCATCGTTGGTTCAAATCCAGCTGGGCCTGCCATTTTATTTTAAAGCGCAAATAAACATATTGCTAGGGCTATAGCCAAGCGGTAAGGCAGAAGGCTCTGACCCTTCGATCGTTGGTTCGAATCCAGCTAGCCCTGCCAAATATGTATGAAGAGAGAAAATCTCTTTTTTTATTTATAAAGTAAAAAGTTAATTTCCTGCATAGTATAAGTCAGGAGGTTAAAACAATGAAAAAAATATGTATTATGTTTATTTTAGTTTTTTCGATCTTACTTAGCTATACTAAAACGTATGCGTTTGGTAGTGCTCCTTTAGAAAAGATCAATTATTTGGATTTAGCAAACCTAGAATACAAGTGGTGGAATGAGGGATATGCAGGAACTATAAACTCGATTGAGTTGAAACCTGACACAACGTATACCCTTATTATGAGTCGAAATTTTTTAGGGAGTCGTTTTGAAAACTCAGAACGAATCGAATTTGAGGCCGAAGAACCGGATGGTTCAAACTGGTTCAATGTATATCTTACGATTGATCATGAGAAAGATTTAGCCTATCATACATTTACCACTAGAGGTTCTCTATTTGATATCATTTTGTTACCAGTCAATGGTATGAATAATTATGAAGCGATGATTTATGAAGGTACTTATGCTGGTTTTCCAGGTTTTGTTCCTTATACAGAGGATGGGGAGCAATTAGAGTATTACGGCTTTTTAGCTTTAAATTATGATAGACTACCCGAAATGGAAGCAGTGCTCAATTATGTCAATGCAAAAAAAACATCAGGTCAAGTTTTAACAAAGAGTATTATCTATGATGATTATTCAACAGGAGAAAAGCGTCCAGGAAATTATCAAATGGTTTTTGAAACAGAATACAATCAAATTCGTAAAAGGTTTTTACTTGACATAAAAATTTATGATATTGTTGCACCAACACTTTCAGTTGCCGGTACATTATCAATTCCTGTTGATCAAAAATGGAGTATTGACCAGATTAAAGAGAAGATTACAATTTTAGATAATGTTGATGACTTGAACGGTTCACATTTAAATGTCATTCATGATACATATTCAGCAGCAACAAGTGTCGGTAATTATCAGATGACGTTTGAAGTATCTGATTCATCAGGAAATAAGAACACAATTGAAGTTTTGATTCTACTCGTGGACGAAACAGGACCAACCATTAAGGGACCAACAGATATTTACCTTTATACGACAGACGAATCGATATCAATTGACCAAATTTATAGTAAACTATCGATTAGAGATGATGTAGATAAAACGGATGTAACCTGGGAAGTCATTGAAAATGAATATAATCTATCCAAGTCACCGGGACAATATTCAATTACTTTTAAAGCAACCGATCAATCTCGTAATTCAACCTCTTTTACAGTTAGAATTCATGTCATTGATAACCAAGGACCAATCTTTGAACATAATGAACTTATTCTTGATAAAACAACAAAAGATCAGATGACAGAAAGTGAAATCATTTTGTGGCTAAAAGAGCAATTAAACTTAATGGGGCATCATGCATCAGATATCAATATATTATATAATGAATATGAGACTCGTGAGAAAAAAGAAGGTTCTTATTATGTCTATTTATCATATAAACTTGGTGAAGAAGACGTGACATCACGTATACGCATTGATGTGGAGAAAGAGAAGTCTTCTATAATCAATATTGTTTTACCGATAAGTTGCGTTTTAATTATTGGAGTAGGCGTATTTATATGGTTTAAATACAAAAAAAATTAATTCACTTAAAAAGAATTGACACACCCGCTTAAAAAAAGGTATAATTCATTTTGCGCGGGTGTGGCGAAACTGGCAGACGCACTAGACTTAGGATCTAGCGCCATTGGCGTGCAGGTTCAAATCCTGTCACCCGCACCATATTGAATGAAATGGTTTGATACATAAGCGATTTACTAATCGCCCCAAGTATCGAACTTTTTCGTATATTAGGGCAAAGAATTATCTCTTAGTCTTTTATATTTATATGAATGGTAGTAAAATGAAAACGAAGGCGTAGTTATATTATATGAACCTTGAGTTCGTAAAAACTTGTATACCTTTGAGTATTTTAAAAAGTCTACGCCTTCCCATGATTTACTGCGAGCTAAGAGAGATGACTCTTGGCTTTTCTTTTTTTAAGCATATAGAAAAAAGTTTGAAAGGAAGGACATTGTTTTTTGAACTTCGAGTTCGCAATAAAAAATGTCCTCAATTTCAGTACCTACATGAAACTGTTTTAGATCTAATTAAGACAATAAGCTCGTATGAACAACGAAAAAAGTAGATATGTCAAATTGAAATGAATCGTATCATCAAAAGAGAAAGGTTGGATACAAAATGAACAGTCCATATGTAGCAGTGGAGGTATCCAAAGATAAAAGTATTTTCAAGGGTTTATTGGATAGGGTAGACCAACTCACAAAGTGAAACCGAATAAGCACGATTTAAAGGGGTTCAAATCGATGGATGAATTGGGTTAAAATGCTAAAACAGACGCATGGAGTTGTTTGTTTTATCAACAGATAATTAACGTGAATATGCATTCATATTTATTCTTTTTCCAGATAAAGAAAGGTTAAAACGTTTTCACCCTTTTTGGTTATAGAATCGTTTGGAAAATTCATTCTTATCGATTATAATGGCAATGCTCAATGCGTATATTAAAATTAAATATGGAGGTATCAAAATGTCCTATTGGAGACAATTCAAAGAAGGAAAATGGAATCAAACAATTGATGTGCGTGACTTTATGGACAAAAATTATACTGAGTACTTAGGAAACTCATCGTTTTTAGTTGGACCTACAGCAAACAGTTTAAAATTAAATAAAATGGTTTTAGATTTACTCGATGAAGAAAAATCAAAAGGTGGTGTCATTGAACTAGACACACATGTTGTTGCTTCTATAACATCACATGGTGCTGGTTACTTAGACCGCTCAATCGAAAAGATTGTAGGACTACAAACAGATAAACCATTTAAACGTGCTTTCCATCCATATGGTGGTATACAAGTAGCCGTCAAGGCAGCTGAAGCTTATGGTTATCACATTAGTGATGAACTTAAACATGTTTTTACTGAATATCGCAAGACTCACAACCAAGGTGTTTTCGATGTCTATAACCAAGATATTCGTAAAGCAAGACGCTCAGGTATTATTACAGGTTTACCTGATGGGTATGGTAGAGGAAGAATCATTGGCGATTACAGACGTGTTGCCTTATATGGTGTTGATTTTTTAATTGAACAAAAGAAAACAGAAAAGACAACATACAGTTTTCCAATGAATGAGCGCAACATTCGTTTAAGAGAAGAAATTCAAGAACAAATTAATGCACTTCAAGATTTAAAAAAGTTAGGACAAATCTACGGATTTGATTTGTCTAGACCAGCAAATAATGCGATTGAAGCTGTACAGTGGTTATACTTTGCTTATCTTGCAGCCGTTAAAGAACAAAACGGAGCAGCGATGAGTTTAGGTAGAACAGCAACATTCTTAGATATCTATATTGAAAGGGATTTAAAAGAAGGTAACATCACTGAAGAAGAAGCACAAGAACTGATTGATCACTTCATTATGAAGTTAAGAATGGTTCGTTTTGCTAGAACTCCTGAATATAATGAAC
>JAEWVV010000094.1 GCA_023458995.1 Bacillota bacterium | reverse complement strand
AGTATGGGCTGCTTTAGGTGCACCTTTCGTATTTAAATATGGAACAAAACATTTACGTAAAAAAGTTTAATGAATTAAATAATGATGAACTCTACCAAATCCTTGATCTTAGATCGAGGGTTTTTATCATGGAACAAAACTGTCTATATCAAGATATTGATGGTAAGGATATGCACAGTATCCATTATTTCATCAAAGATGATAAAAAGATTATCAGTTACTTAAGACTCATTGATCCAGGAATTAGATATCCTGAATATGCATTATCACGTATCGTATCTGATCCTAAATATCGTAGTTTTGGATATGCCACTCTTTAAATTAAAAAAGCACTTTCGGATATTAAAGGAGAGAGTGTTAGAATTTCAGGTCAAGCCTACTTAAAAGAATACTATGAATCACTTGGTTTTAAAGTAGTCCATGGACCTTACTTAGAAGATGATATTCCTCATTATGAGATGTTTCATCCAAATGTTTAAGTTTTTGATTTAATAAAGTATACACCATATATTTTTCCTTTACTTTAGGGGTTTTTCATGCTAAAATATAAACGCGATGAACAAAAGGAGTAGTAACCGTTCTAAAGGCATAGAGACTTCGTGGTTGGTGGAAACGAAGCTTAGACGTTATGAAGGCTGTTTGGGAGCAAAAGGTCAGTCGGCCTTAACGACGTTTGAGTGCTAGGGTTTCCTAGAACTAAGGTGGTACCGCGTAATCATTTACGTCCTTAGAAATAGTTAAGGACGTTTTTTATTTATTAACAGGAGGTTATTTATATGCGCTATATGTCAGCAAAAGAAATTAGACAAATATGGTTGGACTTTTTTGAATCTAAAAAGCATAAGGTCGAAGCATCCGCGTCACTTGTTCCACAAAATGATCCAACTTTACTTTGGATCAATGCTGGAGTTGCACCTTTAAAGAAGTATTTTGATGGAACAGAAAAACCACAAAACCCCAGGATTACCAATGTCCAAAAATGTATACGTACCAATGATATCGACAATGTCGGCAAGACAGCGAGACATCATACATTTTTTGAAATGCTCGGTAATTTCTCGATTGGGGATTATTTTAAGCATGATGCAATTGCATGGGGCTTAGAATTACTGACTGATCCTAAATGGTTTGGCTTTCCCAAAGAAAAACTATATATGACCTATTATCCTGATGACTTAGAAGCAAGAGATCGCTGGATTGAACTTGGTGTTGATCCATCACACTTAATTCCTAGAGAAGATAACTTCTGGGAAATTGGTGCGGGTCCTTGTGGTCCTGACACTGAAATCTATTTTGACCGTGGTGAATCCTATGATGCGCGCGGTAAAGAATTGATTGAACAAGATTTAGAAAATGAACGTTATATCGAAATTTGGAATATCGTATTTTCACAGTTTAACTCAAAACCAGGTTTAACACGTGAAGAGTATCCTGAACTCCCTTCAAAAAATATTGATACAGGTGCAGGGTTAGAACGTTTTGCATGTGTCATTCAAGGAACAAAAACAAACTTTGAAACAGACCTTTTCTATCCAATCATTAAACATACAGAAAATATTTCAGGTATTAAATATGAAGGTCAAATGGCATTTAAAGTGATTGCAGACCATATTAAGGCTTTGACATTCGCGATTTCTGATGGAGCGATTCTATCGAATGAAGGTCGTGGTTATGTCTTAAGAAGATTACTTCGTCGTGCAGTTAAATATGGACGTATGTTAAATCTATCAAGACCATTTTTATATGAACTTGTTGATGATGTTGTTGAAGTGATGGGTGTATTTTATACCAATCTACATGAAACAAAAGATATCGTTAAAAAGCTTGTTTTAAAAGAAGAACAAAAATTTTTAGAAACCATTAATGAAGGTGAAAAACATCTTCTTGATTCACTTGCTAAAGGTATGGATCAAGTGAGTGGTGAAGTTGCATTTAAACTTTATGATACGTATGGTTTCCCAATTGAACTGACTATAGAATATGCATTAGAACATAACGTAACAGTTGATTTAGATGCTTTCCAAGCTGAACTTGAAAAACAAAAAGAACGCTCAAGAGCTGCACGAAGTGAAACAGGTTCGATGAAAGCTCAAGAAGAAGCTTACCTCAACTTTGTTGAACCCTCTAAGTTTATCGGTTATGAAATCTTACAGACTGAAGCGAAAGTCATTAAAGTGTTCCCTGATGGAATCGTCTTGGATCAAACACCATTTTATGCAACATCCGGTGGACAGGTTTGTGATAAAGGATGGATTAACGGTCTTGATGTAACCGATGTTTCTAAACTTCCACATGGTCAGTTTATCCATAAGGTTGAAGGTGACTATCAAGTTGGTGATGAAGTCTTAGCGGTTGTTGACCAGAAGGAAAGAATGAAGACTATGAGAAACCACTCAGCAGCTCATTTATTCCATCAAGCGATTAAAGATATTTTTGGTCGTCATGCAAACCAACAAGGTTCACAGGTTGCACCTTGGAGTTGGCGTTTTGACTTTAACCATTATGAAACAGAAACAGATAACCGTATTTTAGAAGTTGAAAGACTTGTTAAAAAGTATATTAAAGAAACACCACTCGATGTAATTATTAGACAATTACCCATTGAAGAAGCTAAAAAGCTAGGTGCTATGGCATTATTCGGCGAAAAATATGGTGAAATCGTTCGAGTTGTTGATATGGGTTGGAGTAAAGAATTCTGTGGTGGAACCCATGTGAAAAATACGAAGGAAATCCTAGATTTTGCGATTACATCCTATGAATCGATTGGTTCAGGAATTTATCGTATGGAAGGTGTCACAGGACTTCATGTGAAAGACGAAGTTAAAAAGTTCTTGGAACCACTTGAACAAGAAATATCCTTAATCACAGATAAGATGGTTCGTATGGATCAAAATGTAGTTATTCCAAAAGCTCCAGAAGTCTTAGGTTCTTACCAAGATATTATGAATTACCGTAATTATGTTGAGTCCTTAAAGGAACTTGCTAAAAACTTTGAAAAAGAACTTTCAAGAAAGATGCAACAAGATGTCTTAAAACGTCTTGATGACTTTATCACGGATTCGAATACGAAAAAACAACTCATCGTCACTGAAGGCGTTGATCAAAAGGTTTTAAAGCAACTACTTGATGCACTCTATGATAAAATAAAAGCAGAAACACTTTTCTTAATCAACGTGACCGATGGTAAAGCAACTTACCTCTGTAAGAGTGAGCATGAAAATGCAAATGAACTCGTTAAGTTAGCTGCATCCTTATCGAATGGTTCCGGTGGTGGTAAAGGAGCTTTCGCTCAAGGTGGGACACAAGATTTATCCAAACTTGAAGAAGTGAAAAAGGAACTTAAAAAACATTTATGAAACGTTATTTAGGACTCGATTTAGGATCTAAAACAGTCGGGGTTGCGATTAGTGAATCAGGAATTATCGCAAGTACCTTAACAACAATTAGATTTCAAGATGACCAGTATGAAGAAGCAGCTTTAAAAGTGCTTGAACTGATCAAATTGCACAAAATTGATATCGTTGTTTTAGGCTTACCTAAACACATGAATAACGATATTGGGATTCGCGGTAAAATCAGCGAATCATTTAAAGAAAGACTTGAAAAAGAGACTCAAGCAACAATCATCTTATGGGATGAACGTCTATCCTCGCAATCAGCACGAAAAGCGATGATTCAAGGATCTGAAAGACGGAAAACTCAAAAAGAGAAAAAAGATGAACTTGCTGCTGTGATTATATTACAAAACTATTTAAATTATAAGGAGCCTAGCCATGTTAAAAGATGATCAAATGGTTGTTACCAATGCAAACGGTGATGAAGCAGTATGCGATATTTTATTTACCCACGAAGCCAACGGAAAGAATTATGTTGTTTTCGAATTTGTTGATACACACGAAGTGAGTGCAGCAATTTATACACCAGGTGCTACCGACGATGAAGGTACATTTAGTGATATTGAAACAGATGCTGAATGGGATATGCTTGATCAAGTTCTTCAAGCTTACTACGATGAACTCGAAGCTGAAGAAGACGATGAAGACGAAGAGGACGAGGAAGAAGAACAAGCATGAATTTCGCTTCACTCAAAGCCTACGCAATAAGCAAAAAAGTACCGATTATCACCGATGAAGTCTTTGAGTTTCTACGTGGTTTAATTCATGAAAAGAAGATCGTTGATGTATTAGAGATTGGAACTGCTATCGGCTATAGCGCACTCGCTATGGCCTCTTTTGGTTGCAACGTCAAAACGTTTGAACGCGATGAGTTTATGATTGATGAAGCTAAACATCATCTAGATCTTTTTGAAGAAGGAAAAAAAGTGACTCTCTTTCCATTTGATGCATTAACGTATGAAGAAGATTTAGGAAAGTTTGATTTAATCTTTATTGATGCTGCAAAATCACAGTATGAAACATTCTTTAAGAAATATGGTAAGTTTCTTAAAGTTGGTGGATTCATTGTTTGTGATAACTTGCATTTCCATCATTTAAACCCAAGTCAAGTGAATAGACATACACAAGCTTTACTTCGCAAATTAGAAAAGTTTAAACTTTTTTTAGCGAATCATCAAGAATATAAAACAACATTTTACGATCTTGGGGATGGAGTATCCGTTTCCGAAAGGATGATATGATGAAACGAATCATTACAATACACGACATCGTTAATCTAGAAATGCTACTGGGTAGTGCAGATGGCATCATTATCGGTAATGACCGATTTGGTACTCGTTTAACCCGTAGTTTTAGTATCGATGAAATCATGAGTGTTGCAGATCAAACAAAAGCGCTTCAAAAAGAAGTGTTTTTAATGGCAAATCAGATGATGTCAGATGTTGATCTTGAAGCGTTTTCTGATTTTCTTGATGAAATGAATTTAGAATTGATGGATGGAATTGTTGTTGCTGATCTAGGTGCTTTAGTCGTTTTAGACGAAAAGAACTTAAATCATAAAGCAATCTATAATCCAGAAACACTTTCTACTAATTTTTATGATTTTAACTTCTTAAAAGAGTTTAACGCTATGGGTGTTTACGCAGCTAAAGAAGTAACGTTAGAAGACTTAAAGATGATTGGTGAAAAGAAAGAGTTAAAAATGTTTATGGTTGGTCATGGACATTTAAATATGTTTTATTCAAAAAGACAATTGATTAAAAATTATGAAAACTTTTTGGGTGAAAATTTAAATCTACACCTAAGACAAGACCTAAAAATTATAGAAGAAAAAAGAGTGGAAGAACCATATCCAATCTTAGAAGATGATGCAGGTACACATGTATTTCGTTCACATGTCATGCAGTCATTAGACCAAATACATCTCCTTGAATCATTTTTAGATTATTTTGTGATTGATACATTATTTAAAGATGACCATTACGGTGCACTCGTCTCTGAGATGTATCAAACATCAAGCTTTGAACTCAAAGATAAAATCCAAAAACTTTATAACGAAACTTGGGATGATGGATTTTTCTTTAAAAAAACGATCTATAAGGGTAAGGGTGGCGAACAGTGATCGAACTTCTCGCACCAGCTGGTGACTTAGAAAAATTAAAAATTGCACTGATGTATGGTGCTGATGCTGTATTCATTGGAGGACAGAATTTTTCTCTTCGTGCTAGAGCATCAAACTTTACAGTTGATGATATTTTAGAAGCAACCACATTCGCACATGAACGCGGTAAAAAAGTTTATGTGACAACAAACATCATTCCTCATCACGAGGATATGGATGGTTTAATCGAATATCTTCAAGCACTTGAAAAAGCAAATGTAGATGCCATTATTTCAGCGTCTCCTTTTATCGTTGACATGGCAATTAAACATACGAATCTTGAAGTTCATCTTTCTACTCAACAAAGTACAACGAATGCGAGAGCAGTTAACTTCTGGTATTCACATGGCGTTAAACGTATTGTGCTTGCAAGAGAACTTGATAAATTTCAAATTAGAGAATTAAAGTCAAAGACAGATGCCGATTTAGAAGTATTCATCCACGGTGGTATGTGTATGAGTTTTTCTGGTCGTTGTAGTTTATCCAATAACATGACTGACCGTGATGCTAACCGTGGTGGATGTGCACATTCATGCCGTTGGAATTATGATTTAGTTGCAAATGATCGTAAAATCTCTGATAAACCATTTAGTATGTCTTCAAAAGACTTAGAAGCTTTAGAACAAATTCCTCATTTAATCGATAGTGGTGTATCC
>JAEWVV010000093.1 GCA_023458995.1 Bacillota bacterium | reverse complement strand
TAATTAGATTATCTAGCTCATATTGAACTTTTTTCTCTGCAATTCTAAAGCAAACATCTTTATCAAGTTCAAGAGCAATGAAAATCTCATCTTTAAAGTCTTGTGCTAGTTTCGTGATGAACTGTCCTTTGCCAGAACCAATTTCTAAATGAATTTTCTTGTTTGAATCAAGATCAAGTAATGTAGGTTCAGTAAGAACGCCTAAGGATTGCATGTGTTCAATTGTTGCTTGTTTAATATGTCTTTGACGCATAACTTCACCTGCCTTATAAATTGAAAAATGGTAGAATCTCTACCACTTTTTTTGTTTTTATACGAGTTTACCTAAGCCCTCAGTGATGAGGAAATCAGCAATAGCGACCATCGCTTTTTCAGCATCATGTCCGCTAATATGAATTTTGATTTGCTCTCCTTTGTAAATACCCAAGGACATTAAACCCATAATCGATTTGAGGTTTACTGTTTTACCCATGGCCGTCAAATCAATATCCGATGAAAAACTCATCGCCAAATTAACAAGACGTGTAGCAGGACGAGCATGAATGCCGTATTCAGAAATGATTTGGAATAATTGTTCCATTAATTGACCTCTTTCTGTCTTTCACTGAGATAGGAAAGAACCTCTTTTGTTTGATTTTTTATGAGTAATGTTAATTCCTTTCCCTTGAGGAAAGCTGGAATTTCTAATCTTTTAAGTACAGTTTGATCGACTTTCTTTAGATCTTTAACTGTAACTTTGAGTCTTTGGTGTTCCATTGATATAGCATTCAAATTTTCTTTGCCACCTAATCCAATAAGTAGTTCATCGAAATTCATCGATGGAACAACTTTCTTTGGTTTTTTGGATACTAAGAGAATTACTATAGCAATGATGACAAGAACAAGAACACTTGCTAAAACAATATATACTTCATTTTGTGTTAAACCGAGCATGGTTATTCCTCCATCACAACAATTATAGCGAGAAATCATCTTTTTTTCAATTATTTTATCAACATTGCGTCGCCAAATGAAAAGAAACGATACTTCTCATCCACAGCTGTCTGATACGCTTTCATTATGAAGTCTCTTGAAGCAAGTGCAGACACTAACATCAGTAGCGTAGATTTGGGTAAGTGAAAATTGGTGATTAGTTTTGAAACAACCTTAAATTGATATCCTGGATAGATAAATATTGATGTATCAAAGGTTCCAGGGATAAATCTTCCTTGAAAATTACTTTCTAACGTTCTAAGCGATGTCGTTCCAACACAGACGATATGTTTTTTCGCATCAACTGCTTGATGGAGTCTATTTGCACTCTCTTCTGTCAAAGTATACGTTTCTTCATGCATGTGATGCGTTTCGATATTTTCAACTTGAACTGGTTTAAACGTTCCAAGACCCACATGTAATGTGACTGGTATAATCTCAATTCCTTTATCTTTAATAGCTTGTAGTAAATCTTTTGTAAAGTGTAAACCTGCAGTTGGTGCTGCTGCACTTCCAAAATCTTTTGCATAAACCGTTTGGTAACGATCTTTATCCTCTAGTTTTTCAGTGATATAAGGAGGTAATGGCATCGTTCCTAGTTTTTCTAAGATTTCAATGAAGATGCCTTCATAATGCATTTTAAAGATTCTAATTCCTTCTTCTTCAATCTTGATGCATTCTGCAACAAGAAGATTTGAAAAGTTTACTCTAGTTCCTACTTTGACTCTTCTTGCAGGTTTGGTCATTGCTTCCCAAACGTTTGGTTCCACTTCCTTAAGCAAAAGAACTTCAATGACTGCATCTGTATCTTCTTTAATACCTAAAAGACGTGCAGGAATTACTTTTGTATCATTGATTACAAGAACATCATCTCCGGTTAACTCATCAATAATGTTATAAAAATGTTTATGTTCAATGGACTCATTCTTTCTATCAAGTACCATTAAGCGCGAATGATCCCTTTTTTCAGAAGGGTGTTGTGCAATTAATTCTTTAGGTAATTCAAAATCAAAATCATTTAACTTCATCATCAAATAATCCTTTGTAATATTTTATGCCAAGTGCTTCATAAGCTTTTTGTGTTGCTACTCGGCCACGTGCAGTACGTTTAATGTAACCTTCCATAAGTAAATACGGTTCATAGACATCTTCAACTGTTGTCATTTCTTCACTAATTGAAGCTGATATGGATTCAATCCCTACAGGTCCTCCACCAAACTTTTCAACAATACTTCTTAAGTATCTATAATCGGTGTGGTCTAATCCATTTTCATCAATTCCAAGTTTAGTGAGTGCATGGTTTGTTATTTTATTTGTGATGTGTCCATCACCAATGATTTCTGCAAAGTCTCTGACTCTTCTAAACAAACGGTTCGCAATACGTGGTGTTCCTCTACTTCTTTTAGCAAGTGAAATCACAGCATCCGCTTCGATTTCATTTTGGTAAACCTTTGAGGTACGTTCAACAATTTTCTTTAAATCATTTACGCCATAATAGGAAAGGCGGAAAACAACACCAAAACGGTCTCTCAGTGGAGCGGATAAGTCACCAAACCGTGTGGTTGCACCGATTAAAGTAAACGGTGGTAAATCAATACGAATTGATCTGGAATCATGATCTTTACCAATCACGATGTCTAAGACGTAATCTTCCATTGCTGCATATAATACTTCTTCTACAAAACGGGGAAGACGATGAATTTCATCAATAAATAGGACATCACCAGGTGATAGTGAACTTAAGACAGCAGCTAAATCACCACTGCGCTCAATTGCTGGTCCAGAAGTTACTTTAATTTGTACACCAAGTTCGTTGGCGATGATTTGTGCTAATGTTGTTTTACCGAGTCCAGGAGGACCATATAATAAGATATGATCTAATGCTTCTTTACGTTTTAAAGCTGCTTTAATGTAGACATCAAGCATCTCTTTAATATCATCTTGACCAATGTATTGTTCAAGACGTTGCGGACGTAAGGATTGATCTTCATCTTCTTTTATCGACATTGCGGTAACAATTCGTTCTTTATCCATATTTAACCTACTTCATTAATAGTTGTAAAGCTTGTTTAATCATTTGTTCAACAGGTTGTTCTTGATCGATCTTTTTCATAACTTTCTTGATTTCTACATTGGAATAACCGAGTGCTGACAAAGCATCAACAGTATCATTTTTTTGTGTGGGTAGAAGCTCTTCTTCAACATCAATAAGTTTACCCTTTAAATCAAGAATAATTTGTTGTGCACTTTTTTGTCCAATACCAGGAAACTTCGTTAAAAATTTAACATTTCCTTCTTCAATGGCAAGTTTAATATCATTGATTTGGTCAGATGCTAAAAGTGATAAAGCACTTTTAGGTCCGATGCCTGAAACACTAATTAATTTAATGAAAAGTTCCTTGGATTCAATGCTTTTAAAGCCGTATAGATTGTTTAAATCTTCTCTCACATAATGATGGGTATAAATACGTAATTCTTCTCCAACACGGTATGAATAAGGGTTCGGCGATATGATAAGATAACCGATACCGTGATTTTCAATCACGACATAGCTTGGTTTAATCTCTTTTATTATGCCTTCGATGTATGCGTACACAAACTCACTCCTTTAAACTATCATTAAGTTCTATTATATCATAAAGTGAA
>JAEWVV010000092.1 GCA_023458995.1 Bacillota bacterium | reverse complement strand
ATATTGTTACTATGTGGCTGGAACTGTCGGATTAATGCTTATACCAATCCTATCAAAGGAAAATATGAATGAATTAACAGATTTTGCTGTTAAACTAGGGTATGCGATGCAAATCACGAATATCTTAAGAGATATCGGTGAAGATTATCGTAATGGAAGAATATATATCCCAAAATCAGTGATGGAAAAATGGAATTATTCAGTTAGTGATCTAGCATCGGGCATAATCAATGATAATTTTGTAAGCATGTATGAGTATTTAGCACAAAAAGCTGAAAGTTTTTACAAACAAGCAGAGGATGAACTACATTTGTTTAATCAAGATGTGAGATTTCCACTGGGTTTATCTGTGATTATGTATAAAGAAATTATCAACAGTTGTCGCTATGCAAATTATGATGTATTTACAAAAAAGAATTTTGTGAGTGATGAAAAAAAGAATGAACTTATTCAAAACTATATCAGTCAAATGAAAGCGAGATTAAAAAAATGATGAATATTTGGGGTTTAGTAGCATCTTACGTCTTAATTTTTATCGTGATTGGGGTTTCCACATTCTTGCAGAAGAAAAATATTTTAGGCGAAGAAGGGGCACGTAAGTTCATTCATATTGGAGTATCCAACTGGTGGATTTTAGCAATGTTTTTCTTTACAGGCGATCAAGCATTATGGTTTGCGATGATTGCTCCAGTGACCTTTATAATTCTTAATTACTACAGTTATCGTCATAATTTACTAAAAGCGATGGAACGTGGTGGAAAAGGGAATTTAGGTACTGTTTATTTTCCAATCTCTTTACTTATTTTAGTTATTTTTACATTTGGTATTGTTAAAAATCCGATTATTGGTGCAGTTGGTATCTTAATCATGGGTTATGGTGATGGTTTTGCTGCTGTGATTGGTAAAACTTATGGAAAACATAAAATTGCTTTTGGTAAATCTATAGAAGGATCAGTTACCATGTTTGTTGCATCATTTATTGTTGCTTTCTTAGTTGCATTGGTGATCCAATCTATAAATAGTGCACTGATTCTTGCCATGGGTGTTGCGGCTCTTGCAACAGTTGTTGAGTTAGTTACGCCTAAAGGATTAGATAACTTGACTGTACCACTAAGTACATCGCTATTCTTTTATCTACTTTTATTATTAATTTAACTGAGGTGAATTTATGTTTATTGATGCCATTATTGGATTAGGAATAAGTTTAATCGTTGCTTCGTTGGCATATTGGAGAAAATCACTTTCAATGAGTGGTTTATTAACTGCTGTCATTTTAGGAATGCTGATTTATATGTTTGGTGGAATTGTTGTTTGGGGTTCTCTTATTAGTTTTTTCATTTCATCATCGTTAATCACAAAACTCAGTGATAAAAAAGAGAAGAAAGAAGACAATGGTAGAAACTATGTTCAAGTACTTGCGAATGGTTTGGTTGCAACTATCTTGTCTATCATTTATTATGTAACTAAAACAGAAATCTTTTTAATCGCTGCTGTTGTCTCGATTGCAACATCTAATTCAGATACATGGGCATCTGAAATCGGACGACTTTCTAAAGGAAAAACATTTTATATTTTAAATTTTAAAATAGCACCTAAAGGTGTCTCAGGAGCAATCTCAGGACTTGGAACATTTGCTTCATTTATAGGTTCATTTTTCATTGCCGGTGTTTTCATTGGTTTATATGCACTTACCATTGGTTTATCACTAGAATCATTTCTCATATATGGAAGTATCATTACTGTTTTTGGTTTCCTTGGTAACATCATTGATTCCTATTTAGGTTGCTCACTTCAAGCTAAGTATAAAGGTGTTGAATCTGGAACTTATACAGAAAAAGGGTGGCTTCCTAATGAGAAAGTCGTTTTAGCATCAGGTTTAGCAATCTTAACCAATGATGCAGTCAATCTATTATCAGGACTTGCAGCATCACTGATTACACTTGTCTTCATTATATAAAAACATGAATAAACATCGGATTAATCATTTAAAACCTGGATTTAATGAATCAGGAAAATATGTTTTATACTGGATGCAACAATCTCAGCGCGTCCATTATAACCATGCGCTTTTACACGCAATCAACTTGGCGAATGAGAATCATTTGCCTGTGGTTGTTTTTTTTGGTTTAACGGCTACTTATCCTGATGCAAACGAAAGACATTATCAGTTTATGCTTGAGGGCTTAGTTCAAGTTAAAAAGATACTTAATCATTTTGGTATGACGTTTTTGTTTAAACTTGAATCACCAGAGATAGGAATTCAATCATATCTTGGTGATGCAGCATTTCTTGTGATGGATTATGGTTACCTAAGACATCAAAAAGTATGGAGGAAGTCAGTCCTTGATTTTTCAGTAAATCAGGATTTAAGTTTAGGTATTGATCTCATTGATACAGATGTCATTGTACCAGTACGCTATGTCTCAGATAAAGCAGAATATGGTGCATATACTCTTCGTCCTAAAATAACAAAACTCTATAGAGAGTTTAGAGATTTCAAGCATATGCCTGACGTTTTGATTAAAGATCAGTCTCTATTTGCTTCCGATGATGAATTAGTAGATATTCAATCACTGATTTCAAAACTTGACATTGATCATGAAATTAAACCATCTACTTTATACCATGGTGGTTATCTTGAAGCGAGTTCTTTATTTTCATCATTTATTATCGATAAAGCTAATCGATATAGCGAGAGTAACGATCCATCTAAAGATTTGACATCCAAGATGTCAATGTATCTTCATTTTGGACAGATCTCTAGTTTGGATTTACTTGATCGACTTTTTCTGGCACAATCTCAAGGACAAATTGAAGGTATTTCTTTTGACCAATACGTTGAACAGCTTTTAGTTAGAAGAGAATTAGCGTTTAATTATGTGACCTATCAAAAAGGTTATGATCAATTTGAAACCATGACTGAAGCGTGGGCATATCAAACAATGCGCGCACACGAAAATGATCATAAACCTTATCTTTATTCAATCGAAGATATGATTCAATATAAAACGCATGATCCCTATTTTAATGCAGCCATGATGGAGATGGTTAAAACAGGGTATATGCATAATTATATGCGAATGTATTGGGCAAAAAAGATTATCGAATGGAGTCCAAATTTTAAAGTAGCATTTGAAACAATCAAGACATTAAATAATCGTTATTTCATTGATGGTAGAGATCCAAACTCATATGCAGGAATTGCATGGTGTTTTGGTAAACATGATAGAGCATGGACTGAAAGAGACATATTTGGTAAACTTCGTTATATGAATGATAAAGGTTTAGAAAGAAAATTTGACATTCAAAGCTATGTATCTCGCATGATAAATATTTAAAATAATCAAATTGATTTCAAGCAACAAATAAAAGACATCTGCAGTCTTGTTAAATCAAAGATTTAGATGTAATATAAGGCTAAAGAGCGACATTACAAATATGATTGGCAACTAGAGATAGGTCTCTGGTTGCTTTTTTGACTTCACAAAGCTCAAAATTAGGAGGAGTATTTATGAGAAAACTTTTAATGATTTTGGCTTTATTGTTTATTTCCATTGGTATCGCCTCATGTACAGGAAATCAATCGATTACTATATCTTTTGAGACAAACGGTGGCAATGAAATCGAAGATATGGTCATCAATATGAATTCGACAAGTGTCGAACTTCCTACGCCAATACGTGAAGGCTATACATTTGTTGGATGGTATTTGGATGAAAATTTAAGTTCACCATTTACCATTGCTTCGCTTCTCACACAAACAGCGGTGTTAAAGCTTTATGCGAAATGGGATGGCGAAGAAGATCAATTCACGATTACCTTTGAGTCAAATGGGGGTAGTGCCGTTACGGCGATTACCCAAGCAGAAAATACAGCAGTAACAGCACCTACAAACCCAACAAAAGCTGGATTTACTTTTGGTGGCTGGTATAGTGATGTTGGTTTATCAACAGCCTATACATTTAGTACAATGCCAAGTCAAAATATCACACTCTATGCAAAATGGAATCCTGTTGTTACAAATCAAACCATTTCCTTTGATTCAAATGGAGGTAGTGCAGTTTCAAGTATTACGCAAAGTGTAGGAAGTACAGTTACCGCTCCAACGAATCCAACCAAAGATGGATACACATTTGGTGGTTGGTATAGTGATAGTGGTTTAACAACTGCTTATACATTTACTACAATGCCAAGTACAGCTACTACGCTTTATGCAAAGTGGACAGCAAATAATTATACGATCACATTTGAAGAAGATGGTGGATCTACAGTTCCAGATATTACTCAAGGTTTTGGTACAGCAGTGACCGCTCCTGCGAACCCAACCAAAGCGGGTTATACATTTGGTGGATGGTACAGTAATTCCGGTTTAACAACAGCCTATACATTTACTACGATGCCATTAAATGGTATTACGCTTTATGCCAAATGGAATGCAGTCAACTATACGATCACATTTGAAGAAGATGGTGGATCTACAGTTCCAGATATTACTCAAGGTTTTGGTACAGCAGTGACCGCTCCTGCGAACCCAACCAA
>JAEWVV010000091.1 GCA_023458995.1 Bacillota bacterium | reverse complement strand
ATGTGATCTGCCGATCTTTTCATATTCGGTAAACCCATACCTGCACCAAACCCGTTGGCATGATCTAATTCATTAGCGGTTGAAAAACCTTCTGACATTGCAAGTTCGATATTGGGTATTCCAGGACCATCGTCATAAAAATCTAAAATAACCATATCATCACGCAAATCAAAAGTTGCATATCCACCAACTGAATGAATAACAACGTTTATTTCTGCTTCATAAGAAGCAGCACACACTCTTTTTATAAATGAAAAAGGAAGATTTAATGCTTTAAGTGTTCGCTTAATTTCTGATGATGCACGTCCTGCTAAATCATAGTTACGTGCAATAATTTGATATTCTTTTACCATTGTTGGTTATACATAATGCCTTTAATACCATCTTGATACATCATACCGCTCGTATTAAACATGGTATATTCTGTTGAAAGCAAAATAATGTTTGATTCCTTTGCAAGATCAATGACTTTAAGTGAAGGAATCTTACCTCTGACGAGTAAAACAACTTCCATATCAAGCATTTCTGCAGTTCGAATAGACTGGTTTGTTGTTAATCCTGTTATTAGAATGCTTTCTTTTAAAACACGATCATCTTTAACAGAATTCATGACCATTAAAGCATCACTCATAAGATCAGCACAAAAAGCGTAACTAATTTCTTTTTCTTTGATAAGTTCTGGTGTATAAATCCTACATTTGTATTTTTCGATGATATTACTTAGTTTCATGGATAGCTTCTTTCATTTCTTTAAGAACTTGTTTGACTTTTTGTACGTTTGTATTTCCGTAAATGTGATCACCAATAGAAAAAACTGGAGCTAAACCGCAAGCACCGATGCAACGTGTTGCACAAAGTGTAATTTCTCCATCTTTTGTTGTTTCACCTGGTTTTACTTTAAGTTCATCTTGAAGTGTTTCCATAACGTTCTGTGAACCTCTAACGTAACAAGCAGTTCCTAAACAAACACTGATTGTTTGTCTACCCTTTGGAGTCACTGAAAAATTGCCATAAAAGGTAACAACACCATTGATCTTGGCAATACTTTCTCCTAATTCCTTAGAAATGATTTTTTGGACCTGTAGAGGGATATGTCCAAAGATGTGTTGAGCATCATGTAATGTGGGCATAAGAGGTCCAGGCAACTTTTTATTCTTTTCAAGTTGCGCATAAAAAAGAGCAAGTTTTTCACTTGTCACCAAAGCATGTGAATTCATAGGTCTCTCCTTTGAATTGTATCGTTTTATTCACCCTCATTATAACATTTATTTTTTATTTGAAAAGATGTTGTCAACTGTTTTGCATCAGAAAATTACATGATAACGTTTTCTATCGATTGTAGTTGTTACATGTTTCTTAACTAAGGCCTTTTATAAGTAAAAAACATGTCAAAACGTAAGTTCTGACATGTTGGTTTATAGTTTTTTTGTAGTCTGATCGCGTTTCAACGACCAGGTGTTCCCACACCCTATTTAGACTTATTTCTTACCTGCTGGTTTAGCTGGTTGAACTGGAGTTTTGGGAGCTGGTTGAACTGGAGCTTTTGGAGCTGGTTTAGCCTGTTGAACAACTTTCTTTTCTGCCATGAAGTTTCACCTCGCTTTCGATTTTATAGATAACTATCATCGAAATGGTATGTCCACTCCAAAGAGCATTATTTAGTTCTATTTTTAGTAGACAAAATAGTGTTATTTGAGGTTGTACGCACCATTTAATGCTGCGCAATTTTGAGGATTTTTGTCCTCACCCTCATTGTATCACTTTCTTTGTTTTTGTCTATATTTTTACTGTCGATTTATCACTTTTTTAGTATAAATTTATAACCATTTCTTACGTTTAAAAATAAGAATCATTGTGATGAAAATAATGATACAAACAACCGAGAAAATTAAGACTGCATGTTCGTATTTCAATATACCAAAATACGTGAAATTCATACCGAAAAAACCAGTTAAGAATGATAAAGGAATGAAAATTGCAGAAAATAAAGTAAGGGTTGCCATAATTTTATTCATCTTGGTCGACTGATTATTTGAATCAAGATCATGAAGGTTACGCATTTGTTCTCTTGATTGATTAATGCGTGTATCAAGTCGCTGCAAGTGGTCCATAAGATCATCAAAATAAGGTTGATTCTCTGGTTTTAATAAATCATTTTTTCGATTCATTGCTTTATCAAGTTGCTCATAAGTTGGAGTCACATGGTTTTTAAGTTTTAACATCGTCTTTTGAATGATATAAAACTCATCTTGTTTGATATTTTCATTATCGATGATGAACTCTTCAAAATGATTGATTTGTTCATCTAAGATGTCATAGATATCCAAGTGGTTATCTGTGATGATATCAAGGATTTGAAAGAAAAGATAGTCAATACTTCTTTCTCTTAAATCTTTATGATCAATAAAAAGTTGTTTGAGTGGTTCAAGAAATAATGGATTTGTCTCATGAAATGAGATCAGTGTATTTTCAAACATGATTAAACTCATGTATTCCTCAACGACTTCTCCCTTATCTAAATACTCAAAATTGAGAACAGCAAACACATAGGTTCCTTTAAATTCGATTTTAGTACGCTGGTTCACATTAAATACGTCTTCTAAGACCATGGGATCAATGGGATAGATTTTTCGCAACTCATCGATTTTTTCGACATCAGATAAACCAACAACCTGAATGTAGTGTTTGAGACCACTTTTACTTTCAAATGTGTTTGTAACTTCTAACTCTTTTGAATCATACGCATAATGTGTTACAGTGGTGGGAACATCTTTATGTTCACCGGTGTAAATCATTGATTTGGGTTTAATATAGTTGGATAAATTCATACGTGTCATACCCCCTATAAAATAATGTAGGTAATTCCTTCATTGACTTTTTTGTAGTCACTATCTTTTTCTAAATATTTTAGATATGTCTTAATGAGATAATCATAACCCAAGAGATGACCAAATGCTTCTCCTGGAATGTATGCCTTAATCTCATTCTTGTTCACTTTTTCTTCTAAAATTTGTCTAATCAATAGTTTAATATCTCCACCAACACCATGAGATCCATAACCATGAATAATCTTTATGATAGGTTCTCTCTCATACTTTAGAATGACATTTAATCTTTCTAATGCGAGTGTTTTGGTTGGTAAGTCATGTTTGATGTTATAGGATTTCATTTAAGTTTAGCCTGGTTTTTACTGACAACAACATTGGGGATACTTGAAACCAATTTAGAAAATCTGGTAAACCCAAGTTCTGCGTAATTAAATGATGGATATCTTCTTTCAAGTTCTTGCTTGATCTTTGTTAACATCATTTCTTGACTCTTATTCGTCTTGATGATTTCAACAATCACTT
>JAEWVV010000090.1 GCA_023458995.1 Bacillota bacterium | reverse complement strand
TCTCACAAGTACTTGACCATCAGTAAAAAAATATTCCATTCGGAATTGGGTTTTATCCCAAGCAGCTTGTTGAATGGCTGGTGTAATATATCTTAGTTTAATATCCTCTTCAGTGAATTTTGCCATCGATAATCCCCCTGCTAAATAATATTCAAAACTTAAATGCAATCTTTCTTATAATTATATCAAAAAACATCATTTTATGAAACACTTAAAGAGTTTCGTTTATCCTTGTATATAAATCAGTTGGCTATTTAATATTTACCACGTCTACCACGCGTACCACGCCAAAAATAAGAGTCACTCCTAAATTTATATAGACATAAGTTGAAGATTTTCACGACATTTCGAAATCTTGTATAACATTCCTTGATTGTGTTTGAAAACCACTTATTTACAGATAAGTTTTTAGCTCAAGCATGTTTTTCATGGACTCTGTATCAGATTGTCTTTTTTCCGACTTAACTTTTTAAACCTATAATCGCACCGATGGCTCAACAAAGACAAAAAAAGCCACTCTCAAGGGTGAGAATGACTATTCGGCTAGTTATGGTGACCCGTACGGGATTCGAACCCGTGAATGCATGCGTGAAAGGCATGTGAGTTAACCGTTTCTCCAACGGGCCATAAAAAAGATGGCGGAGCAAGAGGGATTTGAACCCTCGCGCCGGTTTCCCAGCCTGCGCCCTTAGCAGAGGCGTCTCTTGAGCCACTTGAGTATTGCTCCAGCCAAAGTCTTTTATTGCGTTTGAACGCCTTTATAGAATAGCGTATTTTTCTTAGTTTGTCAACCATTTAATGAAATTAAGAAGTAAGTTGACATGCTTTTTAGTAAGCAAAATATTTACCTAATATCACTTGATATCAGAAACATAAAAAGATGTCCACTTACTTTTGTAAGCGAACATCTCATGACTTATTTTCCAATCGTTTCCTTAAGCATGGTTAGACCAACTTTTCCTTTAACCAAATCAATATTAAGTACATAAACTTTAACGATGTCACCAACATTTAAAACATCTTTTGGATGCTTAATATAGGCTTTACTGATCTTAGAGATATGGAGTAATCCATCTTCCTTTAAACCAACATCAATGAAGGCTCCAAAGTCAACGACATTACGCACTGTTCCTTCTAATTCCATACCAACCGTTAAGTCTTCAATCTTCATGATATCACTTCTTAGAAGTGGTTGAGCATATTGATCTCTAGGGTCTCTGAGTGGTGCAACAAATGCATCTAAGATATCATCTAATGTATATTTATCCACATTAAGTTCTTCTTGAAGTTTATTACGATCAATCGATGCCACAGCATCTTTAACGATATCTTTACCAAACATGGGTCCAGTAATGTTATATCGCTTCATAATCTCTTTTGCAATCCCATAAGACTCTGGGTGAACCGCAGTCATATCAAGTGCTTCATCACCATCAGGGATACGAAGGAATCCAATCGCTTGTTCGTAAGTTTTTCCACCTAATTTAGGAACTTTAAGTAAGTCTTCTCTACGAATAAACTTACCTGTTTGATCTCTTAATTTAACAATGTTTTCAGCTGTTGATTTATTTAAACCTGATACATACATTAAAAGTGCTTTCGATGCAGTATTGACGTTAACACCAACTTGGTTAACTGCTTGAGTAACAACAAAGTTTAATTGATCATTAAGTTTCTTAGGTGTAACATCGTGTTGATATTGACCAACACCAATGGATTTAGGATCAATTTTAACAAGTTCTGAAAGTGGGTCTTGTAGACGTCTTGCAATGGATGCTGCTGATCTTTCTTCAACAGAAAAATCAGGGAATTCTTCTCTTGCAAGTTCAGATGCAGAATAGACAGATGCACCAGCTTCATTGACTATCACATATTGAATTTTCATACCTGTTGACTTAATCAAATTAGCAACGAAACTTTCTGTTTCTCTCGATGCAGTTCCATTCCCAATCGCAATAATTTCAACTTTATATTTTTTAATTAAAAGTAAAAGTTTTCTTTGTGAATCAAGAACTTGATCATCTGTAATCTTTCCACCAAGAGTTTTCTCATGGGGATAGATCACACCTTTTTCAAGAACAGTTCCTTGTTCATTAACAACAGATAATTTACAGCCTGTTCTAAATGCAGGGTCAACACCTAAGACGACTTTACCTTTCATCGGTGGTTGTAAAAGAAGTTTTTGAAGATTGACTGAGAAGATTTCAATGGCTTGTTCTTCACCTTTTTCAGTGAGTTCAGCTCTGACTTCTCTCTCTAATGATGGATAGATTAAACGCTTTAACGCATCATCAATTGCTTCTTTAATATAGACTGCAGATGGAGATTGTTCACGTTTAATAATCTTACGTTCAAGAAAAGATGTCATGCGTTCACGGTCTGTTTCAATTTTAACGTTTAATACCTTTTCGTTTTCAGCACGGTTAATCGCTAAAATACGGTGTGGTCTAATCTTACTCACTGCTTCTTGGTAATCATAATACATTTCATAAGTTTTCTTTTCATCAACTGCATTTTTCTTAACGGATGTAATGACCATACCATGACTTACCATTTCTTGGCGTAGCGCTTTACGGTAGTTCGCATCATCAGAAATCATTTCGGCAATGATATATTTAGCTCCTTCAATCGCATCAGCTTCTGTAGGAACTTCTTCCTTAATATACTTTTTAGCTTCCTTTAAAACGTCATCATTTGTGAATAACATCATAAAGTTTGCAAGTGGTTCAAGACCTTTAGCAATCGCTTCGGTTGCTTTCGTCTTTTTCTTTTCTTTAAACGGACGATATAAGTCTTCAACTTCAACAAGTTTTTGAGCTTTCAAGATTTCTTGTTTTAATTCTTCAGTTAGCATTCCTTTTTCTTCAATCAGACGCATAACATCTTCTTTACGTTTTAAAAGGTTATTTTGATAATCCCATGTCTTATAGATCTCATTGATTTGTTCTTCATCAAGACCACCGGTTGCTTCTTTACGATAACGCGCAATAAAAGGTATTGTGTTCCCTTGTTCAAGAAGTTCTAAGACTGTTGTGATGCCTTTCATCGGAATATTTAATGTTTTTTGAATGTCTAATAAAATTGTTTCGTTCATTTGTTTACCCCTTTATAGCACAAAAGGGCTGAGCCCTTTTTGGTTTCTTATAATTTACCGATAACGCGTAAGATATCTACTGTACGAATTTCAATATCAAATTCTTGATTTTCAACATCGAATGTCACAAATAAGTTGTTACGTTCTAAATCAAGATTTAAGTGTGTGTAATCTGCTGTTGATAGTTTACTTGCTTCAGTACTTAAATCAACTAAGAAGAATGCTTTACTTTCTAGATTTTTATCTTTAATCGCATCAACAATATCATCATTAAGATCTGTACTGTTGTAGAAGTAAATATAAATCTTGTCGTTTGTATTAATCAAGTCAAATAAATCTTCATATTCAGTTTTACCTGCAAAATAAGTAAAGTCACCATAAACACCTGAGTTTGCATCATAACCTGTAAGATTCTTTAAATCTTCAGCAGTAATGCTGATGTAATCATCAAAAACGCCAGGTTGATCTTCTTTATCCATGAAATACTGGATTAAAAAGATAATAACGACTGTGATCAGTGCAATTGCAATGACGGACATACCAGCACGGAAAAACAAGATTTCATTCTTGGTTGGTTCACGTTTGGTATTTGTTTTAGCAAGCTCAGTTTTACTCTTTTGCTGGCTGCTATTTTTTACATCTTTAGATTGATTCTTTTTGTTGGCTTCTTGGACTTGTCGAACTCTAGCCATAATGTCACATCCTCTTCATTTGAATTATACCGAATACAGTCATAAATTACAACTTTATGAGATATTATGTTAAAGTTTTTCAATCAACACATATGCGATTGCATAGTGGTCTGTGTGCGTAATCGTTAAATGCACGATTTCTGTATCTTGAAAAAAATCTGTTTGAACATAAGGTTTCCCGTTGTCCTGATTTAAAATCGAAAAATCACGATAATACGCTGTACCGTTTCCCTTAGAAATCGCTTTGAACAGTGCTTCTTTGGCTGCAAACCGTCCGCCTAAAAAAGAGAGTTTAGTATTCTCAGCAGCAATATTTAAATAAAGTTTTTTCTCTTCAGGTGATAATATACGGTCGATAAATCGATCACTGACTAACTCTTTAATACGATCGAGTTCGACTAAATCAATACCGATACCTAAGATCATTTGAGTCCCTCCTTAATCTCTTTAGCCATCTGTTTAATTTTAACTAAACGATGGTTCAATCCAGATTTACTAATTTGGTCATTATAGGTTTGTTCAAAGAGTTCGACGAGTTCAACAAGGCTTGATTCTGGGTTTGCTTTTCTCAGTTCAATCACTTGTCTACTTTTCTCATCGATTTGAGATTTTGGAACATATTTTTCAACGATTTCGATGTCTCTAATTTGTTCGTTAGCTGCAACGATCGCTTTTTTCTCATTGGCCAGTTCCATATTCATCACGCGGTTAATCGAATTATTGAAATCACGTTTAATTCGGATATCTTCAAACTGGAAAACGGAGTTTTGTGCGCCAACAACTTGTAAGAAATCACTTATACCTTCTGCATCTTTAAGATAACATATAAATCCTAATCTACGTTTCGTAATTTTCGCATTTAAATCAAAGAAGTTCATAATACTTTGAAGAAATACCGCTTGATTTGGATCTCTAGTAAATATTTCTAAATGATACTCTGCAGTCTTTGGATGATTGACTGAACCCCCAGAGAGAAACGCTGCACGCAAGAAAGCTTTTTTTGCTTCTGGTGTTGATGTTGTTAGTTCTTGATTTTCAATCGGATCTTCTAATAACCCATGTTCATTTACAATATCTTCTACTTTTGATTGTATACGAATAATGATTTGATTTCGTTGATTTAATTTATTAATCTTTTGTGTAATCAAGCTTGTTTCAGCTTGATAAAGAGATCTTACTAACTGTAAAAACCGTTTAGCAACGGTCGGATTATTCGTTTTAAAGTCAAGCATTTTTTGTTTGCTTGCAATATGAAATTCTCCATTGAGATTGATGAATGCAGAAAATTCTGCAAGTTGTTCATCAAGTTCAACCGGAACTGTCACCAGTTCCTCTTTTACAGTTTTAGCAAAACTCATTTACTTCTTCCAAGACTCAATATATTTCAGTGCATTTTGTGCTGCAATTGCACCATCGGATGCTGCTGTAATAACCTGTCTAATTTGTTTAACAATGACGTCTCCTGCTGCATAAATACCTGGAACAGCAGTTTCCATCTTTTCGTTAGCAATTACATAGCCCCATTGATTGGTGATCCCTAAGTCTTTAACGAAAGTTGTTACTGGAATTAAACCTACATATTCGAATACACCTTCTGCAGAAATGGTTTCTACTTCACCATTCTTATTTTGAATAGTTACACCTGTGAGTGTATTATTTTCCATTTCAAACTTTTTAACAACTGAACCAAATCTAAAATCAACATTAGGCATACTTCTTAAAATGTCTTGTGCTTTAGGATCTGCAGTTAACATATCTAAGTTTTGAACAACAGTGACATGTGTAGCAAGTGTTGAAAGGTAAGCTGCTTCTTCAACAGCTGAGTTACCACCACCGATAACAACTAATTTTCTTTCTTTATAAAGTGGACCATCACAGATTGCACACCAGCTAATGCCATTCATCGCTAATGCATCTTCGTTTTCAACACCTAAACGTCTTGGGACGTTACCGGTTGCAACAATCACAGCTTTTGATTCATAAACACCTTGTCGTGTAACAACACGTTTGATGTTTCCATCTAATTCAACTGTTGTTACTTCATCATAAATGACTTCAATGCCTAATTCATAAGCATGGTCAATCATCATTGTAGCAAGTTCATAACCCGCTACTTTTTTAGCTCCTGTATAGTTTTCAATTTCATTATATTTAGAAAGCTGTCCTCCTGGTGTATCTTTTTCAAACATAGCAACCTTCAAGTTAGCACGTTTTGCATAGATACCAGCAGTAATTCCTGCAGGACCTGTTCCTATAATTAATACGTCATAAAGCATGTTTATTCTCTCCTTAAATTAAATCTTTTATATTCAATAATTCATCGATGACAAAATCTGGTTGATAAGCTAACATTTCTTTTAAACGGTGGCTATAAGTCACCGCACATGTTAAGATACCCGCCTTTTTTGCAGCGATGATGTCATTCTCGTGATCACCGACATAGATGGTTGAATTCTTTTTAACTCCTAAAAGTTCAAGCGCTTTTAAAATAGGTTCTGGTGATGGTTTATGTACACTCACATCTTCATAACCAATAATTCCATCGATGTGTTCTAATAACTTAGTTATTTCAAGATGATGCGTTGCTACACGTCTCATTTTAGAGGTGACGATACCCACTTTAATATTCTTTTTCTTAAGAAAAGTGAGAATCTCTTTAGCACCAGGATATGATTCTAAGCCCTGTTCGATTAAATCATTCGAATAAGATCTATAGAAATCAACCATTTCATCAACTTGTTCTTTAGATGATGTGTAATACCCAAAAGTTTGAAAGAGTGTTCTTCCAAGCATATCGGTATATTCATCATCGGTAAATTTTTGTTCTGGGAAATACTTTTTAAATGTGACTTTAAACGCATCAATGATAATACCTGTCGTTTGGATTAAAGTTCCATCAAGATCGAGTAAAACACATTTAATCATTTTTTGTTACCAACAGATCAACATAGTATTTCTGATCTTTAATCAGATATTGTTTCGCTAAAATTAATGCGATGCCACCGAGCATAAATAAGGTTAATGATATAACGATATTTGTAGGTAGACCAAACATGCGTAGTGCATCCCCTGGATCTCCACCTGTACGAAGTGGTTCAATGATGGCTCCTCTTCCAAGTCCGTACCATATTAAATAAAGACCTAGAACATCGCCAACTTTAAATATTTTCTTTCTTCTAGTGATTAATAAGAAGACAAGACCAGCAAAATTCCATAAGCCTTCATATAAGAAGGTTGGATGATGGACAATACCAGAAATCGTCATTTGTTCTTTAATAAATGTTGGTAAAATACTTAAAATAAAGGGTGATTCAATGGCTGGACCATAAGCTTCACGGTTCATGAAATTTCCCCAACGACCAACAATTTGACCAATCAGAAAGCCAATAGCAACCATATCTGCTAAAGCCCAAAAACTAATTTTCTTTTTCTTCGTAAAGAAGAACAAAAAGATAATCGTCGTAATAACAGCGCCATGAATAGATAGCCCACCATTGGTGATATTAATCACGTCCATAAATGAATTATAATTTGGTGTTGGGTCAAAAATGACATAATAAAGTCTTGAACCAACAATGGAAAGTGGAACTGCCCAAAGTAGACCATCAAACAATATATCGGTATCCCAACCAAGATGTTTAAATTCTTCATAAGCAAGGAAAGCACCAATGCTTAATCCGGTTAAAATAAAGACTGCATACCACTGGACTTGTGCAAAACCTAAATCAAGTGCTGTTTGATTATAAGGTGTTCCATCTTGCGTTAAGATGGCTAATAGCCAAATAACTAAAAAGGCAAAGATAGATATTACATAATTTCTTAGATCACTACTTTTCTTTAAAAAATTAATAATCTTCGTCATCGTCATCATCCCTTCTCTTTCCTGAAGCGCGAAGTGATACAGCTTGTGTGAGTTCGAAAGCTGCATTGTAGCCTAGATATTTGAGTTTTTGATTCATGGCAGCTGATTCAACAAGTGTCGCCACGTTTCTTCCTGGCAAAATCGGAATGGTAATTTTCGCGATTTCGGTATTAAAGATTTTAATAGTTTCTGTATCGATTCCTAAACGGTCGTATTGTTTACCTTTTTTCCAGTGTTCAAG
>JAEWVV010000089.1 GCA_023458995.1 Bacillota bacterium | reverse complement strand
CTGGTCTTCCAGTTTGTCATACTTTGCATAGTCATGATAAAGACCTGCAATCTTTGCTTTTTCTGTAGAGATATCATAAATCTTAGCGAGTTTTTCTGCTGTTTCAGCAACCCCAAAAACGTGTGCTAAACGTTTGGGATGACCAAGGAGTTTCTCTCTGACTTTATTTTCAATCACATCAATCATTAAAAAGTGCCTCCGAAAGTGATAAATGCAATCCTTTAGGATAACGTATTTTTACCAAACCAGGACCACTGATATGCATGAATCCCATATCAGCAAACGTGATTTGATGACGTCCTTCAGGAATTTTGAACGCTTTATCTTCATAACGATCTGCATAAATCTTAAAGTGTTTTTCTTTATGATCTAATAAATCTTTGATTCGATCTTCAGATGTGCGATGAATTGAAATGTTTTGGTCAATATAAAGAATCGGATTTGTCGATTCTCCTAAAAACGTCATCGCAAACAATCCTTCAATGAGAAGCGATTGTTTATCTTTAAGTTGATAGATTCTTGGTTTAATTTCTTTATCTGGAATTAAATCTTTATAAATACCATAGGGAAGTATTTGATGAAGATATCCCTCCTGATATAAACCAGGCATATCATAGATCATCATATCTTCAAATGGTTTTTTTAAAGCTTCTTGGGTTAAACCTGCTTTTTTCATCGCAAGCGGTTTATCATCTTCTGTAATAGCTTTATAAAGTGTAGTTTTTCCACTGTTTTGAACACCTAATAAGTAAACATGAGGTTCTCTTAACTCTCTTAAATACTCTTTTATATGCATGATGTCATGTGGATTTTTCGCAGACATCAAAATTAAATCTTCATAGGGGACACCCATGAATTTCGCTTTTTCTTTGATTTTCGCAAGAAGTCGGTCTAAATTTGTACCATGTGGAAGTAAATCCACTTGATTAATAATATAGACGAATTTAGCATCACTTTGATAACGATACACCGGATAACTAAAGAGTAAATCTAAATGGAGTACAGATGAAACCATTAAGATAATTGAATTTGCAGGTAGAGTTGGTAGATCTTCTGGGTGAAAATGTTTTGAAGATTCTCCGTAATGAAAAAGGCGGTAACATGATTGACAGTAATCGTGGTCTAAAGATACCGCATAACCCACTTTTTCTGGACTTTCTTGTTGGAGCAATGCTCCACAGCCTTTACAACGTATGGTCTTTAACATATTGTTTCAACCTTTCATTATAGAGATCTGGATATTTCTTTTCGATTCTCTTTAAAACAAAGTTTTCGATTTTTCTGTTAAACTTCGTCACCTTACGATCTGATTTACGTTTAACAGATTTCACTAAAATCGTTTTAATACCAACACGATTCGCTCCAAAAATGTCTGTCATCAGTTGATCACCAATCATCAAGACATTTTCTTTTTTAAGGCTAATCATTTTTAGCGCTTTTTTATACCCACGCTTAAGTGGTTTAGTCGCATGCCATATAAATAAGACATCAACACCAACCAAAGCTTTCGATACTCTCTGATAACTCGTGTTTGATAAAACAACGACTTTAAATTCTTTTGATAATGACTTAATCAGTTCAATATGTTTTTCATGAAGTTCAATTTCATCATAACCAATGATCGTATTATCTAAGTCAAAAAACAAGGCACTTATCCCTTGTTTTTGCAGTTCTTTGTAGTCAATGTCAAAAATGGATGCAGAGTAACTCTGCGGTATACATTTTTGGTAAAACGCCATTATTTGATTTCCACAATTTCAACTTGGAAAATTTTCCCTGTTTCAGTTTTCACTTCAACAACTTCATTTTCCATTTTGTTAAGTAGCGCACGACCAATCGGTGATTCGATTGAAATCTTCTTTGCTCTTGGATCTGCTTCAATTGAACCGACTAATGTAAATTCTTTTTCTTCACCCGTTTCAACAAAACGAATGATAACGCCTTTTCCAATGTTAACAATGTCACGATCATCGGTCTTGATGATTTTGACATTTTTTAAAATGTTTTCAATTTCGGCAATACGTGCTTCAATACGTGCTTGTTCATTTCGTGCAGCATCATAATCAGCATTTTCTGATAAGTCACCTTGTGCACGAGCTTCCTTAAGGGCTTCTTTGTTTTCTTCGCGTTTGACATCCTTAAGATAGGTCAGTTCCTGTTTTAAATTATCGACACCTTCTTGGGTCAGTTGAAACATTTGTTTAACAGCCATGGTGATCCTCCTTAAATTTCTTTACTATTATACACTATTTTTTAGGTTATTGCTATTTTTTTCAGGTCTTTTTGGTAAACCTTGTGATTTGGCATGAGTTTATCTAAAAGATTATAAAAGTCTTTTGAGTGATTGAAGACTAAGACGTGTGCATACTCATGGTAGATTACATATTCTAAGTAAATGGAATCAAGTCTTGATAGAAACGAATTTAATGTAATTTCACGATTTGTACGATGATAACTACCAAACTTAGATTTCAAATATTTGATTCTAATCGGTAGAGGTTTAATGCCTTTTTGCTCAATCACTAAATTGATTTTCGGTAAGAGTTCGTTTAACTTTTTTTCTAACTCTTTGGCATATAATCTCTTTTTGTCGTGAATAGGATCTTGATGTTTAGTCCTGATATGAATCACATCATCTATCACTTCATATTTGAATGTTCCTTCCATCCAGATGATCTCATAAGGTTTACCCCATAACATCACGTGATTAAAAGGTTCTACATGAAGTGATTCAGTAATCTTCTTATAGAAAAGATCAAACTTTAAATCGATAAAAGCCTCAATTGTTTTTACCGCTGTTTTCGGATGACAAGTAACCATCAGTATTCCATCTTTAATCCGGAAGTAAGCATTTTTATTTGGTTTTCGAATCACATCATACGTGATTGAAATTCCGTTTTTTCTATACGTTTTCATCGTTTTCTAAGCATTGAATACTTTTCTACAGGTGATGGAACTTTGATCTTTAAAATCTGTTTAGGATGTCTTGCAACATCTAATAAACTTCCATCTTCATCGGTCATACCTACAACTTTAAAGGGCTCAACTAAGCCACTTGGATGAAACATCTCAACGTCGTCGCCTTCTTTGAAATTGTTTCTTTGTTCAATGGTTGCAATCCCAGTTTTCGAATCATAATCCATAACTAAACCAACGAAAAGTTGACTTGGTCTTTCGCTTCGCATGTTATAGAGTTGTTGTTCAACTCCTGGCATACCTTCGAGATATCCAAATGAAGCTAGTCTATTTTCTGCTTTTTCTAATTCTTTCATGTAAGGATTAAAATCAGCAATTTCACCTAATTTTAAATAGTCATCAATAAGTTTTCGATAGGTTGCAACAACAGTAGCAATATAATGTAGGCTCTTCATTCTTCCTTCAATCTTTAATT
>JAEWVV010000088.1 GCA_023458995.1 Bacillota bacterium | reverse complement strand
TTATGGCACTTGGTATTAAAGGTCTTGTTTTAATTTTAGGTGCACTAGGTTATGCCAATATGTGGCTAGCCATATTTGCGGATGTTGGTGTTTCCATCTTAGCTGTTGCCAATGCAATGCGTATATTTAGATATTCTAAAAAGGGACTATAGGTGTTAACCTTTAGTCTTTTTCTTTTAAGATTTCTTTGTTTTAGGTTAACCATAAACTGATTAGGTTATAATAGAGATGGTGATGAGATGGAAGTTAAACTCGACCAAATCAAAGGTATTGGTCCCCAAACACTCCGTATCTTAAGAAATAATGGTATATGGTCAGCGTATGACCTTGTTTTACATTTGCCGAAAGGCTATGAAGACTTCTCAATCACACAACTAAACGATGCAAGACATAAAGATGTGATTACCGTTTTAGGTAAGATTTTAACTGAACCTAAACTTATTCGTGGTGGTAAAGTTGAACGTCTTACATTTAAAGCTTTAGTTTTTAAAGAGACGTTAGATATCGTTTGTTTTGGTAGAGGTTATTTAATCAAACAAATTCAAAAAGACGATGAAATTCAAATCAAAGGAACATACGATTTATATAGAGGTCAAATCAATGCATCTTCAATTGTTAAAGCTGAAAAAAGATTAGCCATTAAACCGGCTTATGGAATTGAAGGTTTACATGATAAAACAGTTATGAATTTAGTTGAGACGATTCAAGATGAAAAATTGGTACAGATCTATGAGAATATACCGATGATGTTTATTGATCGTTATCATCTACTTAAAAGACAAGATGCTATCTTTAAATTACATTTACCACAAACGATACAAGACATTATCCAAGCAAAACGAAGAATGAAATATGAAGAAGCATTCTTCATGCAATTAAAGATGATATCAAGTCAAAAACGTGGAGAAAAAAGATTGCCAAAAAATTATGATATTCACGCGGTTAAGCATTTGATTGATATGCTACCGTATGAACTTACACAAGACCAAAAAGATGCAGTCAACGATATCTATCGTGATTTTAAGAAGGATTATCAAAGTTACCGATTAATTCAAGGGGATGTTGGTTCTGGTAAAACGGTGGTTGCGATGCTTGCAGCATATGCCATCGTAACTGCTAAAGAACAAGTATCTTTAATGGCACCAACTGAACTTTTAGCTTATCAGCATTATCAGTTCTTTTCAAATCATTTAAAAGATGTAAGAATCGCTTTATTGACCGGTAAAACAAAGAATAAAGATGAAATGAAAAACATGATTAAGAATCATGAATATGATATCGTGATTGGAACACACGCCATGATTGAATCAGATGTTTCATTTCATCATTTAGGATTAGTCATTATTGATGAGCAACACAAGTTTGGTGTTCGAACACGTGAAGAACTCATTCAAAAAGCACATGCTAAAGATGTTCTTTATTTAACTGCAACACCTATTCCAAGGACATTAGCTTTGATCGCATTTGGAGAATCTCATGTCTCAATCATTAAAGAGAAACCGAAACATCGTATCCCAATTGAAACGAAGTATCTCACAAGAGATTTTATTCAAGAAGTCTATGATAAGATGCATTCAGCTTTGATTAGAAAAGAGCATTGTATGGTGGTAGTACCTGCAATTGATTCCGAGATGATGAAAGATAATATTGAAACGGTTTACGAAGAACTAAAAAATGAATTTAGTGAACCTATCTATAAACTTCATGGTAAACAAAGTTCACAAGATCAAGAAGAATCGATGCAATCATTTATGAAAGAACCAGGTACCATTTTGCTTGCTACAACGATGGTGGAAGTGGGCATTGATATACCAACAGCAACCGTCATGACCATCTTTCATGCAGAGCGATTTGGATTATCACAGCTACACCAATTAAGAGGACGTATTGGAAGAGGTAGTTTAGCAAGTTTTTGTTATTTGATTTCAGATAAAGAAGATATTGAACGCCTTCAAGTTTTATCCAAAACAACAGATGGATTTAAACTTTCTGAATATGATTTAAAGATGCGTGGGCCAGGTGATTTTCTTGGTGTTGAACAATCAGGTTACTTGAAATTTAAGTTTCTGAATTTGATTGATGATCATCCTATTTTACTGGAAGCACAGAAAAATGTAACTGAGCTTCTTGAACGACCTGATTTTTATACAAATCCGCAGTTTAAATATTTGGTTAAGGCCATCACACCAGCGCCGGTCGTGTGATATAATGATTATACGAAAGTAGGGATAGTATGATTCGTTTAGCAGTAGACGGTATGGGTGGCGACTACGCACCAGAACCGATCGTCAAAGGAACTTTATTAGCACTTAAAAAATTCGACAACATTGACATTACCATTTTCGGTGATGAAACGAAGATGGCACCTTTTTTAGAACAGCATGAAAGACTTCATGTTGTCCATACACCTCATTATTTACCAATGGGTGAAAAAGATCCAATTCATCAATACCGTACCAATAAAGAGCATTCCATGTTTATGGCGATGCAATATGTCAAAGATGGTAAAGCAGATGCTGTCGTTTCAGCTGGTCCAACACAAGCTTTAGTTGTGGGTGGTCACTTTATTATCAGAAAAATGCCTCAAATGAAAAGGGTTGCGATTGCACCGATTATTCCATCCATTGATGGAAAAGGTCGTATTTTATTAGATAGTGGTGCAAACGTTGATTTTAGACCAGAACATTTACTAGATTTCGCGATTTATGCATCGATCATGGCAGAAAAAGTTATGAAACATGAAAATCCAAAAGTAGCCTTAATTAATATCGGTACTGAAGATGGAAAAGGTCGCGATTTCGATAAGGAAACGTTTGCTTTATTAAAGGCAAGTCCAGATGTGAATTTCTATGGTAATATTGAGCCAAAAGAAATTTTAACAACAGATGCCGATGTCCTACTCTCTGATGGTTTTACCGCAAACATTGTTATGAAGACGATGGAAGGTACAGCTAAAGGTATGGGAGAAATCTTAAAACGTCAAATTAAATCCTCATTTTTTGCAACCATGGGTGCACTCTTTATGAAAGGTGCTTTAAAACGATATAAAAAATCACTTGATGCATCAGAAATCGGTGGAGCACTCTTAATGGGATTCCAAAACGTTGTTATTAAGGCACAAGGTGCATCAAAAG